>JAJDDR010000437.1 GCA_029260255.1 Phycisphaerae bacterium | reverse complement strand
TCTCGCCGAACATCGTCGGCAGCACGGCCACACGCATGTCGATCGGGTTGCCTCCGACAACGAGCTCGATTCTGCCGTCCTGCGGCAGACGTCGCTCGGCGATGTCGAGGCTGGCCATGACTTTGATACGAGACGCGATGGCCATGGCGATGTATCGCGGCGGCGGAATCATCTCGTACAACACGCCGTCGATGCGGTAGCGCATCTTGAATTCATCTTCGAACGGCTCGAAGTGAATGTCGCTGGCCTTGTCCTTGATGGCCTGGAGCAGCACGAGGTTCAGCAACCTCTTCACCGGGTTGGATTCGGCGAGTTCCTTGAGTTCCGCGAGGTCGACGCTCTCGCCGCGATCGGCGTAGGCGGCGAGATCATCGTCGGAGGCAATCTCGTCGATGAGAGCGCTCATCGATTCGATCGAACCCTCGGGATAGCACTTCTCCAGCGACTGCTGCAACGTCGCCGCATCGCATATCGAGGCGACCACGTCGAAACCCATCAGCGTCTTGAGGTCGTCCGTGGCCCGGAAGTTGTCCGGAGAAGACAACGCCACGCTGAGCTGGTTGCGATCGGCGTCGTAGGCGAACGGGACGATCTTGTAGGTGTTGGCCATCTGCGCCGGAACCATGTCGATGACTTCCTGCGGGATGTCCATCGTGCCGAGATCGATCGCCTCCATGCCGACCTGAGCGGCGAGCGCGAGATTCAGTTGCTCCTCGGTGATGTGCCCCGCCTCGACCAGAATGGCCCCGATGGGACCGCCGCGCTGCTTCTGAATCTCCAACGCGTCCAGCACGTCGGGGCGGCGCAGGATGCCCATCTTGATCAGGATGCGGCCCAGTTGCCGTCCGCGAAGTTGCTCGATGGGTGGCATTTCCATGTGCGATTCAGTGCTCCATGCGAACCGAGGTAGCCGGGGGCTTCGGTCGGTCTCCGATTACGTATTGCGCCGCGGGATCACCGGACCGTCGTCGTCATCGTCGTCGGATGGCTTTTCCATCTGGCTCATGTCGAGCCCGCGCATCGCCGCGTCAATCTTGTCCTGCATCTCACCCGGCTTGCGCGACTTGTCCACCGCCTCCTCCGAGGTGATCATCTTCTTGCTGTACAGCTCCCACAGGTGCTCATCGAGCAGGCGCATGCCGAACTTCTTTCCGGTCTGGATTGCGGAGTCAATGCGGTAGACCTTGTTCTCACGGACCAAGTTGGCGATGGCCGGCGACACCAGCATGAACTCGTACGCGGCCACCATGCCCTTGGGCTCCTTGGGGCACAGCGCCTGGGACAGCACGGCGATGAGCGTCACCGAGAGCTGCACGCGAATCTGATCCTGCTGGTCCTGAGGAAACGCGTCGATGATACGGTTGATCGTCCCCTGGCACCCCGTGGTGTGCAGCGTACCGAAGACCAGGTGGCCCGTCTCCGCCGCCGTGATGGCGGCCTCGATGGTCTCGAGGTCACGCAACTCACCGACCAGAATCACGTCCGGGTCCATACGCAGAACGCGCCGCAGCGCCTCGGCGAAGCTCGGGACATCCACGCCCACCTCGCGCTGGTTGACCAGCGACTTCTTGTGCTTGTGGTAATACTCGATGGGATCTTCAACGGTCACGATGTGCCGGTCGAGAGTGTCATTGATGAAGTTGATCATCGACGCCAGCGTGGTCGTCTTGCCCGAGCCCGTCGGACCGGTCACCAGAAACAACCCGCGCGGGCGACGGCACAGCGCCGACACGATGTTCGGTAGCCCGATTTCCTCGAACGTCAGAAGCCGCGACGGAATCAGACGCAGCACCAGCGTCAGATTGCCCTTCTGGCGAAAAACCGACACCCGAAACCGGCCGTGCTCGCCGAAGGCGAACCCGTAGTCACAACCGCCCTCCTCCTGGATTTCCTGCTGGCACCGCTCGGGCGTGATCGCCTTCATCAATGCCGTGGTGTCTTCCGGAGTGAGCGTCTTCGTCTCCAAGTGGCGCAACCGGCCGTGCAGGCGAATCACCGGCGGAACACCCACGCTCAGGTGTAGGTCGGAACCGCCCTGCTTGATCACGGTTTCCAGGAGACGGTCGATATGCAACGTGGCCATGGTTGATATTCTCGCTGATCGCACGCGGCACGCGCGCGCCGTTACTCTTCCTCGAATCGCGCGAGGCCCTCGGCTTGGGCGATGCGCGCCACCTCGTCGGGCGTGGTGACGCCCTTGAGGATCTTGATTTTGCCGTCGTCCACCAGCGACCGCATGCCGGTGGCGCGGGCCGCCCGCCGCAACTCGGTCGTCGGAGCCCGATTGAACGCAAGCTCGCGCAACTCCGCACTCAACTGGAGGAACTCGAAGATCCCCTGGCGGCCACGGTACCCGGTCCCGCCGCAGCGCGAACAGCCGGCGCCTTTGTAGAACGTCTTACCCGCCAACTCGTCGTCCTTGAAGCCCAGGACGGCCAACATCGACTTGTTGGGACTGGGATCCTCCGTCTTGCAGTCCTTGCAGATCACGCGCACCAGACGCTGGGCCATGATCGCCTGAACGGCACTGGCAACCAGGAACGGCTTGATGCCCATCTCGATCAAGCGCGTGATCGCCGACGGGGCGTCGTTGGTGTGCAACGTGCTGAACACCAGGTGCCCGGTCAGAGCGGCCTGGATGGCGACGTCGCCCACCTCCCGGTCCCGAATCTCACCCACGAGGATGATGTTCGGTGCCTGGCGCAACATCGAGCGCAGAATCCTCGCAAAGCCCAGACCGATGTCCTCGCGCACCTGACACTGGTTCATCCCCGTGAAGTTGTACTCCACCGGATCCTCGGCCGTGATGATCTTCTTGTCCGGCCGGTTCAAATTCTGCAACGCGGAGTACAGAGTGGTCGTCTTGCCCGACCCCGTCGGACCGGTGACCAGAAAGATGCCGTTCGGGCGCTTGATCGTCTGCTGAAAACGCTTGTTGTCATCCTCTTCGAAACCCAACGCCTCGATTCCCACGTTCACCGAGTCAGGCCGCAGGATACGCAGCACGATCGACTCCCCGTGGTAACTCGGACAGGAGCTCACGCGGAAGTCGATCTGCCCACCGCCGATCTTCATCTTGATGCGGCCGTCCTGCGGGACGCGCCGCTCGGCGATGTCCATCCCGGACATGATCTTCAGGCGCGTGGTGACCGCGCTTTGCATGTTCTTGGGAACGTCATCGCGCACGTGACACACGCCGTCGACGCGGTAGCGCACGCGCACGCGATTGCTCATCGGCTCGACGTGAATGTCGCTCGCGCGCGAACGGACGGCCTCGCCGATCATCAGGTTGATGAGCCGAATGATCGGCGCGTCGGTCTCGGATCCGTCGAGTACGTCGCTCGCCCCGTCGAGACCCTCCATCTCCGGCGCGTCGTGGTCGATGCTGGCCATCGTCTTCGACATCTCGTCCGTCATCGGGTTGACGAACTTCTCGATGAAGTCCTTGACCTTCGTGGGCGGCGCGAGAACCGGAATGAGATCGATGTTCAGCCGGAAGCGCAAGACATCCAACGTCTCGAGATCGAGCGGGTCGGTGATGACCACCTTCAGCCGACTGCCCTCACGCCCCATGGGAACGACCCCGTGCCGGCGAATGACGTCTTCGGACATGAGCTTGAGCGCGTCCTCGTCCACCGATTGACTGTCGAGTTCGACAAACGGCATATTGAACTGGGTGGCCAGGGCACGGGTCACGGCCTCCTCGTCAGCCAGTTCGAGTTCGATGAGCGCTTCGCCGATCCGCTTGCCGTGTTCTTGGGCGTACTGCAGTGCGTCGGCCAGCGCGTTGGCGTTGATCGTTCCCGATTCCAGGAGAATCTCGCCGAGTTTCTTTCGTGCTGCCATCGACCGACCTCGCGAACCCGTCCACACGCACCCGGGAAACCCGACAGGCCCCGATTGCGCGATCCGGCAGTTTGACGCATCGTCACCTCGCATGCAAGCGCAGACGCTCTCCCACCGCCGGCTGCTACCGACGCGCTGGCGTCGTGTCCGACAGCAACGCGGCTTCCTTCGATTATAGGCTGGAGATCGTATGCCTGGGGAGACTTCAAACGCCTGACCGCGTACACTCTCACGTACATTATTGCCACCCCTGGTGGATGCCGGGCGATCGTCGAGACAGTCTGGGAGACACGGCGTTGACCTCCGAGTTCAGCAAAACGCAGATCGACCGCCTCGGTGACCGCCTCAAGAGAGGCCCGCACGCCGAAGACGACCTCAACATGCTCGATGAATACCGGCGCTCGTTCGGTGAGGCGTATGAGAGGGTCGTGCAGACCATTTCCAGGCAGCTCCGATTCTCGACGACCGGACGGCCGGCCAAGTCCACGGTCTCGATCGTTGAGAAGCCACGCCGTGAGAGCATTCGTTTGAGTCAAATGCAGGATATCGCGGGGTGCCGCATCACCGTGAAGAACATCGCGGTACAGGAACGAGCGGTCGCATCGCTGAGCACCGCGTTTCCAGAATCCCACGTAATAGACCGTCGTGACAATCCCAGCCTCGGATATCGGGCGGTCCATGTCATCCCGAAGATCGATGGCAAGCCTATTGAAATCCAGATTCGCACCGAGTTGCAGCACCTGTGGGCCGAATTCTCGGAAAAGTCCTCCGACCGTTTCGGTTCGATGATAAAATACGGTGGCGGGCCGGAAGCAGCCCGACAGACTCTCGTTACTGCTGCCGCCGCCATCGCGGCTTGTGAGTCGGTCGAGGAGTTGTTTGAGGCTGGCCTCGGCTCCGTCAAGCCGAGCGAACGAGACGAACTCATGAGGGGCAAGATTGAGATCGCCGTTCTACTGAAAGCGGCGATAGCTTCGCTGGACGATCCGAATACGAAAGATCAATGATATTCTTAATCGAGTACAATCGCAGTGAAGGCAGAATCGTCACCCGCCGAGATTTCGACGATTCCCAGCGGCGCGAAGCCGAGCAGGAACGTCACCAGATTGAGTTGAATCTCAATCGCGAGGGGAGCGACCACGAAGTGGTTCTGCTGGAGGCGGAAAGCGAAGAAGCGTTGCGCCGCACGCACAGTCGCTACTTCGATACACTCCGCGAGATCCTCGAAGCCGGGATTCGTCAAGTCGAATAGAAGATTCTCGAAGGATAGGGAGCCCGCGTCCCCAGGAGTGCCGCCGAAACCGTCACACGCCGGGACACAACCGGTGCATCCCATCCCGGGTGGCGGCTCCATGCGTGCCGGGAATAATACGCCGCGGATTCTCGCGGATCGACGCGGATCAGGGTCTTGTGTCTCTACGTCTCTCTCCTATCCGCGCTTATCCGCGTTGATCCGCGGCCTGTCGATGCGTCGGACTTGCCACCCAATTCGGGATGCACCCCTGCGCTACGCCCGGTTCAATTGTTCGTTGACACCAGCGTGCGTCGTTCGTATAGTCCGCGCCGATACGCCGATCCATACCGCTCAATTGAAAGGCTCACACCGTGGCGAAGGCACCGAAACTGGTTTACTTCTACGGAAACGGCAAGGCAGAGGGGCACAACGAAAGCAAGCTGCTTCTCGGAGGCAAAGGGGCGGGGCTCGCCGAGATGACACATATCGGACTGCCCGTGCCCGCCGGGTTTACCATCACGACACAGGCTTGCGCCGACTACATCGGCAACAACAACCGCTGGCCGCCCGGTCTCGAAGCGCAGGTCGACAACAACCTCAAGCGATTGGAGAAGACCTGCAAGAAGAAGTTCGGCGGAGACCGCGACCCGCTTCTCGTCTCCGTGCGATCCGGCGCAGCCGTCTCCATGCCCGGCATGATGGAGACGATCCTCAACCTCGGTTTGAACGACAAGTCGGTCGAGGGGCTGGCGCGCGTCGCCGGAACTCGGCGCTTCGCGCTTGACGCCTATCGCCGCCTCATCATGATGTACGGCGCCACCGCCCAGGGCATCGATCGAAGCCGGTTCGACGACGCCTTCGACCGCATCAAGGAACACAAGACCCGATGGCGCCTGGAAATTCCCCACAGCCGCAAGATCCAGGACACGGACGTCAACGACGAAGAACTGGCCGAACTGGTCAACACCTACAAGGCGATCTACTCCCAAGAGACCGGCCAGCCCTTCCCGCAGGACCCCAACGACCAGTTGCGCGGCGCGATCAACGCCGTCTTCGGAAGCTGGATGGGCGAGAAGGCGGTCACCTACCGCCGGGTCGAGAACATCACCGGTCTCGAAGGGACCGCCGTCAACGTCTGCCAGATGGTGTTCGGAAACCTCGGCGATGATTCCGGCACCGGCGTGTGCTTCACGCGCGACCCCAGCACCGGCGAGAACGAGTTCTACGGCGACCTGCTCATCAACGCGCAGGGCGAAGACGTCGTCGCCGGCATCCGGACGCCCATGCGGGTTGCCGAGCTCTCCGACCACATGCCCGAAGCGTGGGACCAACTCCTTGCCGTGCGGACGATCCTGGAACTGCACTACCGCGACATGCAGGATCTCGAGTTCACCGTGGAACGCGGCAAGCTCTACATGCTCCAGTGTCGCACCGGCAAGCGATCCGCGACCGCCGCCTTCAAGATCGCCGTGGAACAAGCCACGCTGCCGCTGCTGTCACGCGCCGAGACCAACCGGCTGGTCAAACGCAAGTACCTGCCGAAGAAGTACGCCGCGTTGGCAAGCAAGCCCGTCATCAGCAAGTCACAAGCGATCCGGCGCATCACCGCCGCCGACATGGAGCGGTTGTTCTATCCGATTCTCGATACAGCCGTCTCCTCCGACGAGCTCAAGCAGCGGCGGCTCGGCGAAGGCATCAACGCGGTGCCCGGCGCCGCCTGCGGCGAAGTCGTCTTCGATCCGGCCGAGGCGGAACGCCGGGCGGCGAACGGCTCAAAGGTCATCCTCGTACGCAAGGAGACATCGCCCGAGGACGTCGGGGGAATGCACGCGTCGGTCGGCATCCTCACGGCCACCGGCGGCAAGACGTCGCACGCCGCCGTCGTCGCGCGTGGCTGGGGCAAGTGTTGCATCGTCGGCTGCGAGGCGCTCGACGTCGATGAGCAGAAGAGGACCATGCAACTCAACGGTCGCATGCTCAACGAAGGGTCGACCATCACCTTGGACGGCTCGACCGGCACCATCTACGACGGCGAATTCCCGCTCGTCATGCCCTCGGCGCCGGAGGAGTACAAGACGCTTCTGAGTTGGTGCGACGAGCTGCGGCGACTGAAGGTACGCACAAACGCCGACACCCCCGCCGACGCGGCGAAGGCCATAGAACTCGGTGCCGAGGGCATCGGACTCTGCCGCACCGAGCACATGTTCTTCGAGACCGAAGAGCGGCGCCTCGCCATGCAGGAGATGATCGTCGCCGACAGCGGCGCCGAGCGCCGCCGCGCACTCGACAAGCTCCAGCCGTTTCAAAAGCTGGATTTCCTGGAGATCTTCCGGGCGATGGACGGCAAGCCGGTCACCATCCGTCTGATCGATCCGCCGCTGCACGAGTTTCTGCCGGACGACGAAGCCGGCATCGAACGACTCGCGCGCTATTCCGGAATCACCGCAGACCGCATCCGCCAGCGCACGGATCAGCTTCACGAAGCGAATCCCATGCTCGGGCACCGCGGCTGTCGCCTCTGCATCACCTACCCGGAGATTCTCGAGATGCAGGTCAGCGCCATCATCGAGGCCGCCGTCGAAGCGGCGGGTGCGGGTGTTCAGGTACTTCCGGAGATCATGATTCCGCTGACCATCGACGCGAAAGAGCTGCGCATCCTGACCGACCAGACGCGCGCCGTCGCCGACGCCATCCTCGACAGCGCCGGCATCAAGCTCGGCTATCTCGTCGGCACCATGGTCGAAACGCCGCGTGCCGCCCTGGTCGCGGACAAGATCGCCGATGTCGCCAGGTTCATCAGCTTCGGAACCAACGACCTGACCCAGACGGCCATGGGCCTCTCCCGCGACGACGCCGGGCGGTTCCTGCCCACCTACGTCGACCAGGACAAGCTCGCCATTTTCAAAGCCGACCCGTTCGACTCGCTCGACATCGACGGCGTGGGCAAGCTCGTCGCCATGGCTGTGGATGCCGCGCGGGCGTCACACCCTACGTTCAAGCTCGGCGTCTGCGGCGAACACGGCGGCGATCCCGAGAGCATTCGCTTCTTCCACGCCGTCGGTCTCGATTACGTGTCCTGCAGCCCGTTGCGCGTGCCCATCGCCCGACTCGCGGCCGCCCACGCCGCAATGGATGAGACAACCCTGGCCCGCTCGCCAAAAAAGAAGACCTCGCCCCGGAAGCAAACCACGCCGAAGCAGGCATCCAAGAAGGTCAAGACCAAGAAAAAAACCGTCGCCAAGAAGGCCAAGAAGAACACCGCAGCCCCGAAGAAGCGCCCGGCCAAACGCAAAACGCCGGTCGCCAAGGCGAAACGCGCCACAAAGAAGAAAACCGCAAGAAAAGCCAAGGCACCGAAAAAGAAAACCCGGCGATAGCAGTCCGCGACAGGAGTGTGGCACCGGTTTTCAACCGGTGGAGCGCCGTCGCACGAACCAGTGTAACGTCGCCCCCTCTTGTGGGCGGCGCGAGCGAAGCGGGCCGTCCGGTCGCCCCAGTCGTCACGCCCCCCCACTCGATCGCGCCCACGAATGGGTCGCCACCGATGCCCGATCGTCCGGTATCGCCCAGCGGGTCACCACCCAGGGGATCCAGATGGTCAGCCCGATCGCGGCCAGCAGCACCAGCGCCGCCCGCACCATGCGCGCTCTCAGCGGATGCGTCGCGTCGTCAAGAAACACCACGGCACCGCTCGCCGCGACCGCCAGACCGAGGCCGACGAGCACCCACAGCGCCTGACGCGACGCCGGCAAGAACAACGCCGACGCCAACATTGCACACCCAGGCCACCACAGACGCTCGAACAACAGCCGCGTCGCCGTGGCGTTCGGCGTCACCGTGCGCCGCAGTGCAAGGTGCCGCGTGCCAGCCAGCGCCCGGGCGTTGATGCAGACCGCCGCCACGCCGAGCGCGAAGACCGGCAACCACGCGACACCCCCGGTGCGATCCGTCATCAGCGCCGCCGACATCGCGGCAACGATGCTCAGCAGACCGATCAACGCGATGCGGGTCGCCACCCGAAAATCGTCGCCACCCACCTTGCTTCCAGCGCCGGTCATGCCAACTGCAGCCGCAAGAACCACGCAGGAACAAACAACCACCGGATCCCAGCCTGGCGGCGCCCACACGATCAGCAGCATGCCCCACAGAACGACCGTGCTCGCGACCGCCGCGGTCGTTATCGTCACGGTGAATTGCAGCGGCGCCGTCACGCTCGACGCCGGAGGCGGAGGCGGGACCGCAATTCGCGAGACACCCGCGCAACCCAACGCGGCAACCCCAGATCGGCGCACCGCAAGGATCGCCACAAGAAAAAACGGCAGCGCCGCGCAAATGACCAGGACCTCAACCCGCGGCACGCGATCGGCCAGCAGAGACACGAGCGCCGAACCGATCGCGGCACCCACAAGAAAACGCGGCAACACCCCGTCAGGCCGGCGAGCCGACAAGCCGGAAAGTTGGTTCAGGCAAACCAGCACCACTCCCGCCGGCAGAAGTGCGACGGAGACGACCCCGAAACTCAGCCCCGCGACGAGCAGCACGTGCGTCTCGTGCATCCAAAAGAAACGACTCGTCGCTCCGGAGTACACCACCGCCACCGCGCGAGCGGCCACGGGACTGAGCGCCACGCAGAAGCCCGCCAGCATGGCACTCGCCGCGAGGATCATCCACAGGAGTTGACGGTCGGGACCGAGCGACTTCGACGCGGCGTCGGGTTTCTTATCTCGAGCGCGCGACCAGAACAGATACGCCAGCGCCGCGGCAAGCCGGCGCGGCAGACGCACGCCCATCGCTAAAGCGCACAGACACGCCGACGTCACCGGAAGGTCACAGCGTGGCACGCAACCAAACGCTGCGCCGATCTGATTCGGAAGTGCCACCACCAGCCAGCCCGTCGCAACCCCCGCAAGGAGAATCGCGACGGTCTGAATGAACGCGGAATCCACCGAATCGTCCCGCATCGGATCGGCACCCTTACTCTCTCGATTCGACCGCATCAGATCACCGTCGTGCCGCTGGCCGGGAACACGGTCCGAACTCCGTCGTCGAGCATCAGCACCAGCGCCGCCGACGGGTCCACTTCCACCACCTCACCTTCGTACTCCTTGCCCTGATAGAGCACCCGAACGCGCCGTCCGACAGGAAGGGCCACCTCGCCAAACGCGTCGCATACCGTCCGCGCGTCCCACCGGGACGGCTCGGAAAACCACGCATCGAGCTGCGACAGCAGCGCCCCGGCCACTTCCTCGCGGCAAACGGGACGCGCACATTCGATGTCCAGCGAAGTAGCACGACGACGAAGCCCATCCGGAAAATGGTCCGGCCGCTGCAAGCAGTTGATGCCGACGCCCACGGCGTACGCCCGACGATCGGTGTCGAGCGCACGCGACTCGATCAGCACACCCGCGAGCTTGCGATCCTCCACCAGAACGTCGTTCGGCCACTCGATCCGCGCGTCGACACCCGTGGTCTCGCGGATGGCTCGCGCCGCGGCGATACCCGTAATCAATCCGATCATGCCGACCGGCGGGACCGCATGCTCGGGCGTGTCCATCAGAAGCACACTCGCCATCACGCTCGCCCCGCGCGGAGAATGCCACGTCCTGCCCATTCGCCCGCGTCCCGCGGTCTGGTGCTCGGCGAACACCACGAAGCCGTCCGACGCACCCGCGGCTACTTGCTCCAAGACAAATTCGTTGGTGCTGGTCGTCGAGTGGACCAACCGCGCGTCACCACCCACACGGCGCAACGAACGGCCCCTGCAAATACGCTCGATGTTCAGCACGCCTGCGCTCATCCGCGATTCACTCCCTCCAACGCCATTCCCAGTCGATGTGCCGCACGGGCGGCTGATCACGGTCCGCCAGCGCGACCATGACGATCTTCTCCGGCCTGTCGTCGTGCCTGTCAACCGCCCGCGGACCGGCCATCAGGTAGCGCGATTGCAGAAACGCCTCGAGCTCCGCGAACTCCGGCTCAACGATCAGAACAACGCGAGGTCTGCGCTCGGCGAGTTCCCCCAGCAGCGTCTCGCGGCGTTCACCCGCGCCCGACGCGTCGTCCATCAACGCCCCGACCATGGTGAATCGCGACGCACAAACCCGATTCGCGTAGTAGTAGATCCCGGCGTCGTTGCCCCAGACGAAAACGGTGTCGCCCGGGTCCGTCACCGCACCGACACGCAGCCCCTGCGCCCGCGACCAAGCCTGGCGATAACGGTAACTCCGGTGCGGCGCCGTGATTTCGCTCGGCGCAAGCAGTCCGTAGTGCACCAACTGGCACAACAACAGAACCGCAACCCACGCCACACCGCCACACCGCAAACCGAGTGCGCGACGCGTCCCGCCACCGTCGAGCAGGAGTGCCAACACCGCGGCACAGGCGAGAATCGCCGGGGCAAGCAACAGGTAGTAGTAATGAGGCCAGAATCGCCCCGGCAGGCAGACCGCCAGGTAACTGCCGATCAGGTACGCGACAACCGCGCCGGAAACGCCGCCGAGTCGCCGGCGAGCGAGCACGATCAGGCCCACTCCGGAAACCAGCGCCGCGTTCCACAGCGGCTGGGCACTGTTGAAGACCTGAAAGACCGGGTCGAAAAACGCGATCAGCCGCCCCGGTCCGCCCTCCCCGCCTCCGCTGTACCCGAGGTTGTACGTGAAAACCGCGTCGACAAAAGCCCACCACCGTCCCGACATCGCGAAGTAGGCAGACACACCGCACCACACCACGGCCGGTCCGACACCGAAGCAAAACACCGCCATTGCCGCCCGCCTTGCCGATCGGTCGCGGCAATAGCATCGCCCGGCAACCCAGACCGCAAACAGCAACCACTGAGCAGCGATGACCGTCTTGAACGCGGACCCAACACCCAGACACAGCCCGGCCGCCACGATACGCCCGCGTGACCGCGCGCTCGACAACAGCAGCGCCAGCGCCGCCAGAGCACACGTGTTCATGTAGATTTCGCGGTTGCAGCCTTCGCCCGCGATACCCGGGTCCGACGACGTGACGGCAAACACCAGCGCACCGACGGCTGCGGGAAACGCGCCGAACTCCCGCCGCGCGATGTGATAGACCAACGCCAGCGAAGCAACCGAAAACGCGATCGCGACCCAGCGAAACACCGCGTCCGACTGCCCAAGCGTCGCCATCACACCCGCGAAGAGAACGAACACCCCTGGTGGCTGATGGTCCCAGACGTCGACGTAGAGCCGATCGCCTTCGACCAACCGCCCGCCGATATAGGCGTAGTTGCACTCATCGGTCTCGAGCGGCAAACCGAAGGCATGCAGCCTGAACAGAACAAGCACCAGCACCGCCGCCACGAGAACGCCCCACCGCCCGCGCGAGGACTCCGTGTGCTCCGTGCTCTCGATTGCGGCGTGCCCGGTCATCGCGTGCGATGGTAGCGACCACCCCCGCGCCGGACAAACGGCCTCACACGGATTGCGGGTTGATGGCCATCTTGAGTTCCTGAATCAACCCGTCCACGTCTCCACCGCAGTGCTTGTTGGCGAAATGCTGGAGCGGGACGGTCGGCGGATCGGCTTTACAGTCCTCACACATGCCGTGTCCGCGCAGTACGGAAAACGCCGCAGGATGCTTGATAATCAGATCCCGAACGGTAGTGGCGGCATCGAGTGAATTCAACGTATCCCTCCTGTTGTCGCATCGGCGCCGAGAACAAACCCATGAAGCGTCAACCCCCGTGGGTGACGAACCCAATGTAACGTCACCCCTCGTGGGTAGCGAGAACGAAACGCACCGCCATTCTCGCAAGAACTCCGGCCAGCCCGTTGGTTCTACGCCGGCGTGCTTTGAAGACCGACCACCGTCTCGTTCAGCTTCACGATCTTGCCGGCCATCTCCTCGACCATCTTCAGGACCGTCCCCGGACGCGCTTCGATGAGGTCCACGAAATTCGCCTTGGGCAGAACGAGAACGGTCGAATCACACGACGCAACCACGGTCGCCGTTCGCGGAGCATCCATCAGCGCGGCAATTGATCCGAAGATCTCATCCGACGCGATTTCCCCGACCCTGACGCCGTCCACATGCACGTCGGCGTGCCCGTCGACGAGCGTATACACATCCGTGTCCGTCGCGCCCTGCTCGATAACGACATCCCCCTCCTGATACTGCCTGAACTCCGGCGTCGTGGTGCTCTCGGTCTTGAGGAGACTGCCGCAGATCGCACTGAACAACCCGACCTGACTCACGAGGTACGCGTTCCACTGCTTGAGAAGTTCGGGCCGCCCCCCGATGTGCGCCAGCAGATCTTCGCCTCGATACACATCCACGACGACCGCCATTTCGCAACCAACGGTTCCCCCTGCCGCGCCGAAGCAGCTGTCGAGCCCAACGAGGTCGCCCTCTTCATAGAAAAAGATCACCCGATCATCGCGCGAGTAGGTCAGCATTCCCTCTTTCAGAAGCAAGAGATTGCCCTCGGTCGCAGCCTCCCCGAAGAGATCCGCCGTCGCGCGGATCTTCTCCGCTTCCCGCGCGACGGGCGCCTCGGCAAGAACCTCCCCAAGGAGTACCCGGCATTTGGCGTTCAGTGCGATCCCGTCTTCATGTTGTGGAAAAAGCGTATTCACCGCTGCGTCATCATCTCAAGGTCGAACCACCACCAAACGTAACTGATATCGGCAGGAGCAAACGCCGTTTCAACTGATATCTGGCATTTCCCGGACCCGCCACCCGATCAATCCCGTCGCGGCGCCGGTTCAGCCAGCGACCATCCACGCCAGCATTGAATCCGGGCATGGATTCTGTAAAACTAGTAACAGATCAGCCGCATGCAATGATGGTCTTGTCGCGCTCCGTTCAGTCTCTCGCCTTCTTTCGGGGCGCAGCCACAAAGCCCTGCAAGGGCGTCAGTCAGTAGCCAGGGGCGTCAGCCCCTGGGACAAGAGGGACGCTCCGAAACCACCAAGCCCCGGCAGGGGCGGT
>JAJDDR010000436.1 GCA_029260255.1 Phycisphaerae bacterium | reverse complement strand
TGACGCTTTCGGCGGAGACGGAGGGGGACGGAGGAATCCTGCCCGGCAACACTGGGGACCTGATGCGGATCACCTCGATGATGTCTGGATTTGGAAGTAGCCCGGGAGGCATCAGACAGTATCAATCGGTCCTTGACATGCTCTTCGTCGTCCCCGAGCCGGGGACACATCTCTTTCTGCTGTTCGCTCTCGCGGTAACGACTCGCCGGAGGCGCGGTCCGGCCGGTCGGAGGCAAGCAGGCGTAACATCGACCCGCGCTCAACTCTCGACACAACGGAGGTACGAACGATGAACTGCATGGATCGCATCAATTGATGGAATTGGAGTGCAATGGACACTGCGTATCAGTTAAGATGATCCACTGAAGGGAGGCGGTGAGATGCGACACTTCGCGATCGTGACGGGATTCGTTCTTGCGGGGCTGCTCTGCGGGCAGGCCGGGGCGGAGGGGATCTGGCAGTGGACGCACGAAGCCTCGGGCAGCGGGACGGCCAACGTCTTCGACGGCGGACCGCTCGTGTTCGACTCCGACAGCACGTTCGGAACGACCGATTCGAGGATGTCGTTTATCGCCGTGGACCAAACCTTCCCGGGGAGTATGGGGGCCGATGCCATGGGCGCCGGCAGGTCGCATATCCTCCCCTCGCCCGAGGACACCTTCAGGTTCCGCGTGGACTTGATCGCAGGATACTTCCCATCCGTCTTCCCCGGCGGCGATAACCCGGGGGGACTGGCGGAGGCCGAGCTTTCCTCGGTCATCGACTTCGTGATGCCGGCCGATGAGGTCCAGTGGAATTATCAGCTTCTCATCGATCAAACAGGGGCGTTCGAAGGATTCACGCACGTCATCCTGGAGAACGTGTCGCAATCCCAGACCTTGCTCGAGCTGACCTCGGAAGTATTCGCCGTGAAAACAACGCTCACCGCCGATATGGGTGATCTAGTCCGGATCACGTCAATCATGTCCGGCAGCGGAAGCAAGGGCCCGGGGTCGTCCAAGGAGTACGAAGTCGACCTCGAGATGATCTTCGTCGTCCCGGAACCTGGGGCGCTGATGTTAATGGCTGTTGGTGTTTTGCTGACGCCCGGGGGCGTGCGACGCAGATCGCGCTCCCGGGGAAACACACGGATGAACCACATGTAATGGAGTTTGAATCATGAGACGAATGGCGTTGGTATGTACGGTGACAGGTTTGCTCTTGGCGGCCCCGGTCGAGGGAACGGTGCTATACGTCGACACCGACGCGACCGGACCGACCCACGACGGATCGAGCTGGTGCAACGCGTTCCTCTACGTTCAGGACGCCCTGAGCGCCGCGGCGTTCAATTGAGGGATTTTCGCGGATCGGACACTTGGGGTGTGGTAACATGATCCACTGAAGGGAGGCGGTGAGATGCGACACTTCGCGATCGTGACGGGATTCGTTCTCGCGGGGCTGCTCTGCGGGCAAGCCCTGGCGGAGGGGACTTGGTTTACGTACCACGAGTTCACCGGGCAGGGGTGGGCCAACGTCTTCGACGACGGACCGGTGGTGTCCGACGCCGAGAGCGGCAGCGGAGGACCCGAGGCGGACAGGTTCTTCTTCTCCGCACTGGACTTGACCAGACCGGGAAGCCTCGGGGCGTCGGCGTCCGCGTTTGGTAGCTCGTGGATCGGTCCGTGGAAGGACAACGGGATTCGGCTGATCGTAGACTTTCACGCAGAGTACATTCCCTCGCTATCCCCAGGCGGCGATAACCCGGGCGGCGCGGCAGAGGGGGCGCTGTTCTCGGTCATCGAGTTTGTCATGCCGGTGGATGAGCTTATCTGGGGTTACCAGTTACGCATCCGCGACACGATCGAGTTTGATGGCGAAACGCGGGTGCTCTTCGAGAACGTCACGCAGAACGAGACGGTCTTCGACCTGACCACCGAGGTCTTTCCGCCGATCGAAACAACCCTGACGGGCAACTCCGGAGACTTGATGCGCTTCACCTCGACGATGTCCGGGGCGGGGAACAGCCCGGGAGGCTCGATAAGACAGTATGATTCGTTCTTCTCGTCGACCTTCATTCTCCCCGAACCCGAGACATTGCTCCTGATGTTGGTTGGCGTGCTCGCGGCAAGAGCGCGCGGAAGGACGCGGGTGGGTCAAGCCATGAAGTGATGTGCGGCCCTGCGCAGGAGTCTCCTCGTGGGAGACTGATCATGCCAGAGTCGCCGATTCAAGTGCGGTCGAGGATTCAACCGATCGCAGTCCGGCAATTCGGAGGTACGAACGATGAAACGCATGAATCGTGTGTGTGCCTGTGTGACAGGCACTCTCTTGCTTGGCGCGACGGCGCGTGCTCAGACGCCGTACTTCGTCAACGACGACGCGCCCGGTCCGGTGCATGACGGCACGACCTGGGCCAACGCGGCCAAGTTCTTGCGGGACGCACTGGCTGACGCGCCCGGGGTGATCTGGGTCGCGGCCGGTACCTACAGACCGGACGAGTCCGCGCTCTGGCCGAACGGCACCGATGA
>JAJDDR010000435.1 GCA_029260255.1 Phycisphaerae bacterium | reverse complement strand
GCGAATACTCTGCGTTTGCTGCGCCAGCATCATGCCGGCCTCTGTCGCGTACACCGATGAGGTACCCTATTTCTTCTTGACCGGCTGATGCTCCTCCAGCGCTTCGAGCATCCTCTCGCGCACCGGAACACCGCGGTCGATCCAGTCCTGTCTCGTCTTCTTCACCCAGTCCGGCAGGTCCTTCTTCTGCATCCAGAACGGCTGAGGCGTCTGCAATCCCTGCGTCGCAAGCTCCGTGAACTCCACGATCATGCTCTCACGATCGTAGCCCGACATGTCGTGCAGATTGCCCATGTGAATGCAATCCGTCGGACAAGGGTCGACGCACAACGCACAAAACATGCACTTGGAGTAGTCGATCGCGTAACGCGTCATCGCGCCGCCGACCGCAACACCCGTCGCCTTGTCGATCTTCCGCGCACCTGTCTTCTCGATGTAGATGCAATCAACCGGGCAAGCCTTGGCACAAAGGTCGCACGCGATGCACTTCTCGATCTCGTAGTAATGAAATCCGCGAAACCGCGACTGCAACGCCGGCGCAATGTCCGGATACTGAAGCGTGATCGTCCGCGCAAAACAATACTTCAGCGTGATCCGCATCCCGATCAGGATGGTCTTGATCGTCATATAGACATTGTGAAAGTAATCACGCATGCCGACTTCGCCGGACCGCACGTCACTCGCCGCCACGCCCGTTCGGGTCGGGATTCTATTTACGTAAGCGAGCGATTGCAATACTTCGCGATAGGCAGCGCCAACCAACCCGTTACACCCCCCCGTCCGTCCCGATCTCCAAGTCCCAAATAACGTAACGACGCAATAAATTCAGTACCGCGTTACACGAGCGCTGCCGAATCACGCCCCGACCCAACTCCGAGTTCACCAGCAACCGCCGCGCGATCGTGCCAGACGCCGTCGCCAACGCGACGTACACCAGACCCACCGGCTTGTCCGCCGTGCCGCCCGTCGGACCCGCGATCCCCGTCGTCGACAACCCCAGATCCGCCCCAAGCCGCACCCGGCATCCCTCCGCCATGCACACCCCGACCGCCTCGGACACCGCCCCATGCTCCGCAATCATCGAAGCCGGCACGCCCGTCAACTCCGACTTCGCCTCGTTCCCGTACGTCACGAATCCCCCCAGGTAATACGCACTGCTGCCCGAAACGTCGGTCAAGTGCTTGGCCAAGAGCCCGCCCGTACACGACTCGGCAGTCGCAACCGTGAGACCACGCTCACACAAAACACGCGCCACCGCCTGCCCAAGAGTCTCCCCCTCAGCACCGAAAACCAGGCTGCCCAGACGATCTCGAACGACGCCCGCCTCGGCCTCGGCGACCGTCTCCGCCTCATCCCGAGTCGCGCCGCGGGCGATGACGCGCACACTAATCACCGCATCACACGCCGTGATGCCAACCGTCGGCTCCCGACCCGGAACCATAAGATCTTCGATCAACTCCGCGACACGCGCCTCGCTCGCCCCGAAACTGTGAACCGTACGCGTCACCATCGCCGCCCCCCCCGATTGCGCCGCCAATTCCGGCTCGACCGACCGTTCGTACATCGCCCGCATCTCGAGCGGCACCCCCGGCATCGCATAAACCACCGACCCACCAACCCGCACCACAACCCCCGGAGCCGTCCCCAGCGGGTTCTCAATCGCCACCGCACCCTCGGGCAAGTACGCCTGACGGCGATTCGCTTCCGGCATCTCACGCTCGATTCGCTGAAAGTACCCCCGGACGTGCGTAAGCGACGGCTCATCCACCACCAGAGGACGCCCCGCAGCATCGGCCAGCGCCTCCCGCGTCAGGTCGTCGGCCGTCGGACCCAGCCCACCCGTGACCAGAACAACCCCCGCCCGTGCCGCAGCCCGAACCACCGCGTCACGGATCGAGTCGCGATCATCCGAGACCGTCACGTGCCGGACCGCCGCGATCCCGACCGCCGAAAGCCGCCGCGCCAACCACGCGGCATTCGTATCCAAGGTCATCCCGGCCGTCAGTTCCGTGCCGATACTGATGATTTCGGACCGCATGAACCCAAACATAGCACCATCACCCGCGTTCAGATAGGTAACCCGGTGGCAACCCCAAAGCACAACCGATATAGTCAACACGACAGGGTGAGACGCCGCGGCCACCACAGCCCCCGCGGCACAGTACCCAGGGACATTCAATCGATGCCCAAGCGATCAACTGCAACCTCCGGAAGACGCAAGAAACCACCCTCCCGACCGCATCTGAAGGTGCTCTTCACCTGCGTCGGACGCCGCGTCGAGTTGATTCACGCGTTCCGCGCCGCCGCAGAGAAACTCGACGTCGATCTCACCATCCACGGAGCCGACATGTCCTGGTTCGCACCGGCCATGCACCACGTGGACCAAGCCCACATCATCCCGCCGCTGTCCGACCTGCACCAAGTCGACGCCCTGCTCAGGATCGTCAAGATGCACGGGATCGACATGATCATCCCGCTCATCGACTCCGAACTGCTCGCCATGAGCGCCGCTTGGGAGCGATTCCGCAAGTTGAACTGCAGCGCCGTCATCTCCTCCGAAGACGTCATCCAAACCTGCCAGAACAAACTCCTGACCTACGAGATGCTCAAATCGGCCGGCATCGACACACCCACCACCTGGTCCGCTGAAGACGCCCTCGAGAAGAAACGCCTCCGCTTCCCGCTCTTCATGAAACCGCGCGAAGGCAGCGCCGGCATGGGCAACTACAAGATCGACAACCTCGAAGAACTCGAGGTGCTGCGCAAACGCGTCCCCAACCCCATCGTCCAGGACTTCGTGCACGGCATCGAACACACCCTCGACGTCTACACCGGGCTCGACGGCATCCCCCGCTGCGTCGTACCCCGCCGGAGACTCGAAGTCCGCAACGGCGAAGTGTCAAAAGGCGTCGTCGTCAAGAACCGCAGCATCATGACCGCCGGCCGAAGGGTCGCCCTCGCCCTCGGCAATTGCCGCGGCGTGATCACCGTGCAATGCATACTCACCGCCGAGAAGCGTGTCCGCGTGATCGAGATCAACCCGCGCTTCGGAGGCGGCGCACCCCTGGGCATTCGCGCCGGCGCGGACTACCCGCTCTGGCTGATGTCCGAGCATCTCGGGCGCGCCGTCACCATCAAGCCCGCCGCCTTCGACAACAACATCGCCATGCTGCGCTTCGACGACTCCGTCTTCTGCACCGTCGGTAAGGACTGGCGCTAGTGCCGCGTCTCAGCCACATCGCGATCTTCCCAGCCCCGACCGTGAGGGAGGGAAAACGCGAGGACCCGCCGCCCGCCGTGCCCCATGCCTGACACCCGCGCCATCATCTTCGACCTCGACGACACCCTCTACCCCGAACGCGCCTACGCCTTCAGCGGCTTCGACGCCGTATCGAGCGCCTTCACCACCCGACTGAACGCTGGCTTCGACCTCGCCGCCCGCATGCGCCGGCTGTTCGACACGCCCGATCGATCCCGCGTGTTCAACGCCGTCGTCCACCAGTGCAACGCCCCCCACCCCGACGCCTTGGTCGCCGAAATGATCGACGTCTTCCGCCGCCATCACCCCCGAATCACACTGCACCCCGACGCCGACGCCGCGCTCACCCGCCTCAAACCGTCACACAAGTTGGGCTTGATCACCGACGGCTACGCCGTCACCCAGCACGCCAAGATCGACGCCCTCGAACTGCGCCCCAGGGTCGACGCCATCATCGTCACCGACGACCTGGGACGCGAATTCTGGAAACCCCACCCCCGCGCCTTCCAGGAGATCGCCGACCGCCTGAGCGTCAACCCGCGACACTGCACCTACGTGGCCGACAACCCCGCCAAGGATTTCGTCGCCCCCAACGCCCTCGGTTGGCACACCGTCCTCATCCACCGCCCAAACGCCGTCCATGCCCAAAACCCCACCGCCCCCACCGGCGCCCCCCGACAAACAACCACCACCCTCCAATCCCTCTAGCATCGTGCCTCAGCCAGATGGCATTTTTCCGAGCCCCGACCGTAACGGAGGGGGAACGCCCAGACACGCGCGTGACGCTTTAGGCGGGTGCCACTGGCAGCTTGTCTGCCAGTGTGTATGCCCTGTGCGCCCGCCTGCGCGACCACGCGGGCGGACAATCCGCCCCCGGCTCCGGAACCGGCCACCCGTAGAACGTCTACGTCACGTCGTAGTCAACGACAAACCCCTCTTCCCCGATTTTCCGTTTTCGATTCTCCCCCCTCCGTGCCCTCTGTGGTTCCAATTCCCCGGTCCGCGATCCGCGATCCGCGATCCGCGATCAAAATCCCCTCTCCCGCCCCCGTACAAGGGTGATCCGCCCAAAAACAGAATTCCACGGATCACCCCCTGTACTTATTACCGTGCGGAGACGCCGCGCCCATCGCCGGCCCGCACGGTTCAAACCAGGGGAGACCAAGACATGCCAAAGACGATTCGATCAACCCGCCGGACAATCGCCAACCGCAAAAACGCCCAAAAATCCACCGGCCCCAAGACGCAACGCGGCAAGAAACGATCCAGCCAAAACGCCATCAAGCACGGCCTCCTCGCCCGCGAGACACTCATCCTCGAAGGCAACGCCGCCGAATCCGCCGCCGACTTCGACACCCTCCTCGCCAAACTCCACACCGACTTCAACCCCGCCGACGGCATCGAACAAATGCTCGTCGAGCGCGTCGCCGCCAGCCTCTGGCGACTCCGCCGCGCCCACCGCTACGAAGTCGGCTGCATCCGCCAATCCCTCCACGATTCCCAAACCGCCCCCACCCCCGCCGCAACCCCGTTTAGCGGCGACCCGAAGGGGAGCGCTCTCTCCCCGCCCCCCGAAACCGTCGAGTCCATAACCAAACGAATAGAACAAGCCCAAAGCGAATTGTCAGACGACCGCGCCGATCTCGATTGGGCCAAAGAACACCAAGACCTCACCACCGAAGAAGCCTACGAGACCATCCCCTACGCCTGGGAACGCATCGAACGCGACCACGACGTCAAACTTCAGTACGGCGACAGTGTCACAGGCGGGCACTCCAACTTCAAGTCCACCCTCCAACGCCTCGACCTCACTGGCACACGCCTCCGCGCCGCCGTCCTCGCCGCCCTCAACGACCAGATCGCCACCCGCCGCAACGCACTCGAGACGCTCGCCGCCAAACGCGAAGCAGTCCAACGAAACGACCGCCTCCGCCGCGAGCGCCACGCCCTGATCGCCTCCATCCCCGCCGACGACGCCCTCGACAAACTCGTCCGCTACGAAAACATGCTCGACCGCGAGTTCCACCGCGCCCTCTCCGCCCTCCACCGCGCCCAACGCGACCGCGCCCCTCACCAGATTCCACCCAGCACCGCCCCAATCAGAACCGCGAATGTCAACGAGCGGACCATCCCCCCCGCGACCGCAGAGAAGCCGCCACCCCAACAACCGCTCCCAGCGCAGAGCCCTTCCGCAGCGTCACCACCCACAATGACGAAACAAACCCATTTGAAAGCACCACTTCAAGAAAGCCCGCTCGAAAGCCCCGCCGCGCTGGTTCGCCCCCTCGCCATTCGATGTTCCCCATTCCGAGTTCCTCCCCCCTCCGTCCTCCCCGCGTCGATCCCTTTTCCCTCCCCCGTTTTTCGGTTTTCGACTTTCGGTTTTCGGTGTTCGACTTTCGGTTTTCGGTTTTCCTCCGTGCCCTCCAGTGGTCAGTCCCCCCGGCAGCGCCCACCCGGACCCCGCGCAATCCCGCGCGCCCGACGCGCCCGATCGGTTCAAGTTTGCAGCACTGAGACGACGATAACTCCGGCACTCTGGGAACGCGGACGAAAAAGACGCACCGTCTACCAGCCCTGGGAGCTGAACGCTCCCGCAGGATACCGGAAACCAAAGTGAGGGCCTGAGAACCATGCGCACGATCGCAATCGCAAGCCACAAAGGCGGTGTCGGCAAGACCACGCTCGCCATCAACCTGTCAGCCGCGTTCGCCAAACTGGGCAAGCGCGCCCTGGTTGTGGATATGGACCCGCAGGGACATTGCGCCGTCGGCGTCGCGCTGCCCGAAGACCGCATCGAATACTCCATCCTCGATTGCCTGCAATCGCAGGGCACAAGCGCGGCGGTCGACTTGTCACAGATCACCTGGCAGGTCGCCCCCGATTACGACCTCGCGCCCGCGTCACCCGCCCTGTCGCAGCTCGAAGAACGCGCCAAGGGAACCATCGCCGAAACAACGCTGCTAACGCAGGTTCTAAACGCCACCACGCGCACCTACGATGTCTGCGTCATCGACTGCCCACCCCATCCCGGGACGCTGATGCGTAACGCGCTGAAGGCCGCCGACGAGATCGTCATTCCCGTCGAAACCGGCTACTACGCGCTGCATGACCTGCCCGGACAGATCGAGGCGTTTGAAGCAATCGCCCGAGAGGGTGGCCGGCAGGTCCGGATACACGTCGTCCCCAACCAGTACGACGTCAGAACCAAGCTCGCCAGAGAGATCCTCGCCGAGTTGCGCCAGCGATTCGCAAGCGTCATCACCAACGCCGTTATCAACTTCAATACGAAACTCAAAGAAGGCGCATGCTACGGCCAACCGATCACCGAGTTCGCACCCGGCAGCAGCGGGGCGCACGACTTCGGTGCCCTCGCTCGGGAGCTTCTCCATGAGAGAACTGCGAGCGCAGAGCGCACGCCGTCCGTCGACGCCATTGCCGCCCGGCTGGCCGCCGACTCCGACCGCCTGCTCGCCACCAGCACACCCCTGATCACCGCCGAGACGCGACGCGACACAACCACCAAACGCGCCGATGTCGCCGGCGACCAACGCAAGACCGACCAGAAGATCGCCGCCGCCTACGGTGCCGGTGAGACATCCGAAGGCGTCGTCTTCCGCACCCTCCGCCCCGAGGCGCAACACGTGCAACTCGCCGGCGACTTCAACGACTGGATGCCGCACGCCACCCCCATGCGCCGGACCGGCCAAGACGGTGTGTTCGAAACCAGACTCAACCTCCCGCAAGGACGCTACCGCTACCGCCTCGTGGTGGACGGCCGATGGGCACGCGACGAGGACAACCCGCACGTCGAGTCCAACGAGTACGGCGAGATCAACTCCGTCGTCGAAGTCGGGTAAGGCTGGGTGACCCGGCGCGTGCACTCTGCTCGCGCTTTGCCTATCCTGTCGCCGGCAGCCAACGCCGCGGGAGGACAACGCCCTGGTCGAACCACCGAGCCCCAACAGCGCGCGACGGGCGCCGCGCATCGCAGTGACACACGATGGCACTGACGCCGCGCTCCGCGACAGAGCCCGCGAGCTGTCCACCGAGCTTCACCTACCCATCGCGAGTGCTCAGCCCGGCCAGTTCGACCTGCTGCTCGTGGTCCGCCCCGACAGGCTCGAACTGCGCGACACGCAACCCGCGGCGCCGGGTCCGATCTACGCCGACTTCCTCGGCTCGCGACCCGCCGAGTACCGGCGCCGCGCGGGCAATCGCAAGCAACCGCTCGCCCGCGCGGTGGGACTGCCCGACCGAACGCCGACCGTGGTCGACGCAACCGCCGGTCTCGGCCGGGACGCCTTTCGGTTGGCGATGCTCGGTTGCCGCGTGACGGCCATCGAACGGTCGCCCGTCGTCGGCGCGTTGCTGCGCGACGGTCTCCGCCGTGCCCGCACCGTTCCCGAACTGGAAGACCTCCTCGACCAGCGCCTCACCCTGCTGACCGGCGACGCCCGCGATCACCTGGCGCAACTGTCCGACGATGAACGGCCCGACGTTGTCTACCTCGATCCGATGTTCCCCGTCGCACCCAACGCATCGGCACTGACCAAGAAGGAGATGCGCGTCTTTCACCTTCTCGTAGGCGACGACGGCGACGCCGACTCACTCGCCCGCGCCGCAGCCCGTCACCGCGTCGTCGTCAAACGCATGTCCAACACGCCGACACTCGGAGGCGAGCCCGACATCTGCTACCCGGGAAAGATCGCGCGCTACGACGTGTACTTGCGTATCCCCCACGACTGAAGCTCAATCCGAAAGGACCGGGATGGGATTGCCTTCGTCGTCCGTGGCCACGAAGACCACCTCGGCCTCGGTGACCTTGACGATCTGACCGCCTTCGAAGCGTTCGGCATGCACATCCACACACACGGTGAGCGACGTGCGGCCGATCTTGTGCGTCCTGCAATGGAAGCTGACAACGTCGCCAACGAAGACCGGCTCGTGGAACTTCACCTCGCGCATCGCCACCGTCACGTAACGATGCTTCGCCTGCCGCCGCGCCTCGGCGAACCCGGCCTGGTCGATGTAGCTCAGCAGCACGCCGCCGAAGATGGTGTTGGCGGCGTTCGTGTCGCGCGGCATCATCACAACGCGGATGGCCGGCTCACTACTCGGCGGCTTGATTCGATCGGTACTCAATCTTCGTTCTCCGTCTACACCCACCAGGGACACCTGTGTTATTGTACCACGAACTGCCCGCAACGCGCAAATGCTGTTGTGGCGGCATTGGGAGACGATACACTAGACTGACCGCCACGTTGGGGCGTTGGCTGAAACACGTATGCGATACTCGGTTCTTGGCATCCTGATCATCACACTGGCGACGTCCGTCGTGCGCGGCGCGGTCGTGGGTGACATCGTGCGCGTCGGGTATCCGTCGGTCGGCGGGCTGGTGGAAGGCAGGGACATGATCCGGACCGGATCGTGGGTCCCTGTGGTCGTCGAGCTGAATGTGGAGGGTCCGAACGCGTTCGACGGTTGGATACGCATCTCACAGCCCGACAAGGACGGCGATCTCTGCTACGACAAACAGAGGGTTCAACTCCTGCCCGACAGCGGATCGCGAACGTACACGCTCTACGTCACCGCCAATCCGCCGAGTCAGCGGCGCAATGCGTTCGAGGTTGAAGTCCTGGACGGTGACAACAAGCGCGTGCAGGTGAAGTCCGGCAACGACGTCGCCTGGACGCTCACTCCCAACCAACCTCCCGAAGCGTTGTCGGCGGACAGTTTCCTGATTCTCTCGCTCTCATCGCGCACCGCCGGCAAGGTCGCGCTCATACAGTCTCCGGATGCGGCGGAGTCGTTTGCGCGCGCTGTACGCATCGCGCACATCGCGCCCAAGGATCTACCATCGCAGTGGTTGGGGCTGGATGTGGTCGACGCCGTCGTGTGGGACGAGGCGGAACCGGCAGCGCTGCAACCCTCACAACTCAATGCTCTGCTCGAATGGACGCGGCAAGGCGGGCTACTGCTGGTTGCGGCCGGCAAGACGGCGGACGCGGTGGCGCGCACCAAGGCACTGGCTTCGGTGTTGCCGGTGACGATCGGTGCTGTTGAGACCCGAACCAACTTCCCCAGACTGCGGCGCAGGCTTCTGGGGATCCCATCGGACGACGGGGACAGTTACGCCTCACCCATCCCGGTGGCGACTTGCACGTTGCGCCGCGATGCCACGGTGGTGTTGTCCGAGACGCCGGAGCGCGAGGAACGCGAGCAACAGAGGTTTACGCCGATCGAGCGCGACGATGACGCGGAGCGCTCCGGACCGCCGATCATCACGCGCGGACGTGTCGGTCGCGGGCGCGTCGTCTTTGTGGCCGCGTCGTTGCACGATCTCTTCAGCGAGGGCGGGGATGCGGTTCGGTTCTTCCGGCGGACGCTCGAGCTGCGCGATGGCGAAGAGACCACGGGCGGGCAGGAGGAGCGCCTCTTCGCGCATATCGACAGTTGGGTCGGCTTTTCGCAGACCGGTGCGCTGTATCTCGTCTCCGCGATGGCGCTGGCGGCGGGTTACGTTCTGATCGCAACGGCGGGCTCTTGGCAGTTTCTCAAGAGCCGAGGCGATCTCAAGCACAGTTGGAGCGCCTTCGCGCTCGTCTCGATCGTAGCCACCCTGCTGACCGTGATCGGCGTACAAGCCGTCCGCGGCGGCGTGGGCAAGAAGCTGATGCAGCTGTCCGTGGTTGACGCGGACGCGGGAGATCGATCGGCGCGCGCAACGGCGTACTTCGGATTGAAGACCAGCATGTTCGATCTGTTCGACGTGTGGGCACCGGGCGACTATCCGCAGGTTGTCACGCCGGCGCCGTCCAACTGCACTCTGAAGCCGCTTCCGTCCACTGATGTGTTCGGGACGAACAGTACGTTTGTCGATCCGGGGCGCTACCGGCTCGGACCGTCGCGCGCCGAAATGGTGGGCGTGCCGATCCGCGGCACGGTCAAGCAGTTTGAATCGCGGTGGAACGGTTCGATGCCGGGAATGCTGCGGGCGAACCTCAACGCGGTCTACGGCGACGGCGGCTCTTACGACCTGCGTATCGACGGGACCAGCACGATCACGAACGATCTGGGCGTCGATCTGTACCACTGCTTCCTGATCTACGCGGCGCAGGACGTCTATCTGGTCGAAAACGCGATCGAGAACGTCGACCGATCCAAGAGGGTGTACATCCTGCCGATTCCATCGATGGCAGCGGGCGAGTCCGTGCGACCCGGCGCGATGTTCTACGAAGACGGAAGTGTACCGCGCACCTATGACGACTGGAACCTAGGCGAACGGCACGACGTGGACAAGTTTCTTCAGGGATGCGGCAACTCGTTTCGGCGGCTCGTCGATACGTTCGGCCGGCACGAGATGCTGGTCGACCTGCAGCCGCAGGAGATCAGCCTCCTCATGACGTCGATGCTGGCTGAGTACGTGCCCGATCGAGAGAACACCGCAACTGCCCGCATGAGTTGGGTGCCGACGTTCACGTCCGACGGCTTCCGGCATTTGGACATCAGCCATTTTATCGACACGCGGACCGCGTTGTTCATCGGGTTCTCCGATGCCGCGGGCCCCGTAACGCTGTGCACGGGCGGCGGCGGGGAGTACCGCGCGATCGAGCCGACGCGGGCGATGACGATGTATCGAATCCTGATCCCCCTCAATCGCGAGGGTCTCGAGTCAACGGGGGCAACCAAACAACCGTGATCATCCAGACCATCAATCTGACCAAGCGTTACGGCAAGCTCGTCGCCCTGAACAACCTCAATCTCCAGATTCAGGACGGCGAGTGTTTCGGGTACATCGGTCCCAACGGGGCGGGCAAGACGACGACGATCAAGATTCTGGCCACGCTGCTCCAGCCGACATGGGGTGAAGCGCGGGTGTGCGATCACGTTGTCGGTTACGAATCGCGGAAGATCCGCCCGCTCATCGGCTACGTGCCGGACTTCTTCGGTGCCTATGAGGACATGGTCGTTCAGGAGTATCTGGAGTTCTTCGCCAGCGCGTACAACATTACCGGCAAGGAGCGCACGCGAATCGTCGGTGACGTGTTTGAGCTCACGGACCTGACGCACAAGCGCGACGCGCTGGTCGATTCGCTCAGCCGCGGCATGCAGCAGCG
>JAJDDR010000434.1 GCA_029260255.1 Phycisphaerae bacterium | reverse complement strand
TCCACGCTCAGATCCGCCGCCGGCGCGTCCTGGGACGACCTGACGACATCCATCGACGGCGTCGTTCTCGGCGAAGACTCCGAGCGCGCCTGGCCGATCGAACTGCTGCTCCTGCAAAACGGCGCGTCGCTCGGTTACGTCCCGCGAATTCACCATCTCGAAAGCCCGCAGTTGGGCTTGGCGACTCCGAGCGGATCATCCCTCACGGGAACCGGCACCTACGCCGGGCAGTCGTTCACCATTCACGCGATTGCCCGCGTCTTCGAGACGCCCGAGGACGCCAACGACCCCACCTCCAAGCGCGACGGAGCCGACTGGCATCTCACCGACCAGGCGGGCAACATCATCGGCAACGGCTCCAGCGAAGACGCGACGGCCACGCTGAGCGAATCGAAGCCGAGGATTCTCCAATTCGGCGAAGATGACCAGTCGAGTTCGTTCTACCAAACGCCGCTGTGGATCGCGCCGGCCATCGCCGCGTCCATTCGAGCAGGTACACCCACCGACGGCTGGTTCGCCTACGACACCGGCGGCGCGGCCGAGTGGGTCAAGACCGAACTGACTCAGTTCTCCAACGAAAGAGCGACCGTACAGATCGACGGTCAACCGGTCGGCGTGGAAGTCGTCGTCGCGAGCGATGAAGACGCAACACATCGAGTGACCATCGCTCGGCACGGATTGACCCGTCTCGTGCTGGCACTCCGCACCCCGGTCGGGGAGTCGCGGATCGACTCGATCGTCACGCCGCGAGAGCAACGCCTGCGCGGACGCGTGATGTCCTGGCGCGGTTCGGATGTTGCCCGCACGCAGCAGACGCGCGCCATCGGCGTCCCGAACGCCGAACTAACGGCGTCCGGTCGCATCGGCGCCAGTTGGCCCGACGGCAGCGTGGATCTGCACGCGCCGGGGACGGCCAACCCGACGCTCGCCGGCAGCGTCGCGATTCTCGTCGACACTTCCAACAGCATGGAACAGCCAGCCGACCCGAGTTGCACTCTGGTCGACTGCACCTCCAAAATCGACGTCGTCGCGACCGCCCTGGCGACCATCGTCGACGACACCCCGCAGGATATCGAACTGGCCGTCTGGGGCTTCCCCTCGACGTTTGACGACGTGTGCCGTCGGGAGGTCACTCAGCGCGCCTCGTGGTCGCTGGACCGCAACAGCACGCTCAACGCCCTCAAGTACTTCGACGAGGTCTACCTGACCGGAGGCACGCCGCTCACCGGAGCCGTCCAGGCGGCGCTCGACGAGATGGACCAAGGGGCGTGGGGCGCCGCTCGGCGTCTGATCGTGCTGGCCGACGGCGACAACGACTGCGATTCGGGGCTCGCCGGAATCGCCATTCCGGCCAACGTACAGATTCACACCATCGGCGTGGGTCTCACCGAAGGCGGCGCCGCCGAGCTGGAACTGATGGACCTCGCCGCCCGGGCGCGCGGGACCTACACCAGAACATCAAACGGCGCCGAGTTGTCGGAGTCGCTGACCGCAATCGGGGCTCTGGCGCTTCCCGAACCGGTCGGCACTTCGGAAGTGTCAGTCACTGTCACTGCTGAGAACCACCTCTCCGTAGACGCAGACTGGCCGGTGGATCGGGACGACGTCCTCGTCTATCTCGACGAGGACCCGGACCGCGTGGATCTGCCGAGCTTCGTCGCCATCGCCCCCGGCGATCCGTTTCCGACGGACGATGTCGATCTGACGGCGGAGGCCGTCGCACGCATCGAGGAGAACCGAGCCCAACGGCCGGGAGTCCTCGTCATCGTGCCCGACCGGATGGTCGACATCGGTCTCGTTGCGGGCACGCTGGGATGGCTGGAGATCGACGAGCGAACGGGGTACACCTCCGCGGTCACGCTCGACGGTCTGCACGGTGCCAGCCCGGTCGGCACGCACGGGGCGATCGTGGCCGGTCTGTGGTCCGGCGTGAATTCCGTCATGGGCGGTTTCGATAGTTGTTCGGCGGACCAGGTCGCGGGTGGCGCCGGATGCGGGTCGACTGCCGCGGAAATCACGGCGGCCATCTGCGGATCGATCCAGGGTGATGCCGGCGCGTGGATGACCTACCTGGGCAGCGCGCTCGGCGGAATCACCTCGCTGTCGAACTTCAACTACTTCTTCCAGGCGGGCGCGTCCACGGTGGAGGTGGTGTGCAACTCCGGTCTGCCGGGATCGACCATGGCGCAGGTGGATTTCAGCCTCAACGCGCTCAGCCACGGCGTCGGGGAGCTCTGCGGCATCCTGACGTCCAACGCCGCTACCCTGCACGCCTGGGCGGTCTGTTATCTGGTGGGCGTGGGCAGTGATCTGGCGAGCTAATGTTGCGACACACTTGTAATGGATGCGTAATCCGAGCCGCGTCCGTGAGGAAGCGGTTGACTGCAACATCGGCACCCCGCGCACATCCGCTACCCGACGGTCGCGCAAGAATGTCGTCATTTCTCAGACACCACACTGGGAGCTTCACGGTGCGGGGTCGGTCTGCTCGCGGTCGGCCGGGCGTTGACCGGTCCTTCCGAACGGGAACCGGTGGGCGGCTGGCGATCTTCTGACAAGACCCTCAACCCACAGGCGGGGCGAGCGAATGCTCGTCCCGCCTGCTCCTACGCGGCAGTCCAAATCGGAAAAAAATGCAGGGATCGCCCAGTTCGCCAGTCGTTTATCCTGTGAAGTGTGAACGCAAGAACCGTGGGCCGGGGAGTTCTTTTTGCGTTTGCACCAAGAAGCGGAAGTGTTCGGACGGAGATGCGCGCCGTTGTGGGTATCGGGCGAGAGATTCCAGATGCGTCACGCAAACTACTGTTAAAGATATACTTATAGAAATACAGCGGCAGGATTGTCGTTTCCGGTCGGGTCACAAACTGCCAGACCCTGGCACTCGTATAAAGGGGGTGAAACCGTACGCGATCGCGTCGTCGCGGGTGCCGCAGGTTGTGAGTAAATCCTTTTTGGAACATAACTTACATCCGAAATGGAGCGGTTACTTATACGGACGTTGAACAGCCGGTAACATTGACGGAACTGTGAAAGGCTGCTACAATCCCCGCCATGGTAAGGTCAACCACACTGAGAAGAAAACCTTCAGAACGGAAATCCGGCACAAAGGGCACAATCCGCACATATCGTGCGGCTTTGAACTACCTGAGCACGGCCGTGAACTACGAGCGGGTGCCTCCAACGGTGGAGGCGGCCGCGGGGTTCACGCTGGGGCGGATGCAGCGGTTGCTGGCCGCGATGGGGAACCCTCATCGGGACGTGAAGACGGTCCACATCGCGGGCACCAAGGGCAAAGGCAGCACGGTGGCGATGCTGACCGGGATGCTGCGGAATTGCGGCTACAAGGTCGGTACGTACACCTCGCCGCACATCATGGATGTTCGCGAGCGGATCGTTGTTGACGGCGACCGGGTCGGGGAGGCGGCGTTTGCGCGTTTGATGCAGGCGGTTTCGGATGCTGCGGCGAAGCCGCGTGTCGGCACTCCGACGTATTTCGAGCTGATAACGGCGGCTGCGTTCCTGTATTTCGCGCAGTCGGAGGTGGATGTCGCGATCATCGAGACGGGTATGGGCGGCCGGCTCGATTCGACGAACGTGATCAAGCCGGAGGCCATCGGGATCGTGAGCATCAATCACGATCACACGGCGTTCTTGGGTGACACACTGGAAGCGATCGCGGGGGAGAAGGCGGGGGTTTTCAAGCCGGGCGTGCCGGTGACGTGTTCACCGCAGGTTCAGGGGGTGGAGCGTGTTCTTCGGCGCGCGGCGGAGGAGGCGAAGTGCCCGTTCCGCGTCACCGGGCGAGACATCGGCTTCAGTTCGCGTTTCGAGTCGTCGCGTGGTTTGGGGCCTCACACGCGTATCTGCGTCACCACGCCGACGAGCCATTTTGAGCATGTGCACGCGCCGCTGCTGGGCGATCACCAGGCGTACAATTGTGCGCTCGCGCTGGGTGTGGTCGATTCGCTGAAGGGCAGAGGATTCGCCATCGACGATCGCAAGGCGGTCGAGGGGTTGGCGAACGTGAAGCTGCCCGGCCGGATGGAGATCGTGTCGGAATCCCCGCGGATCCTGGTGGACGGAGCGCACAACGCCGCGAGCGTCGATGCGCTGGTGCGCGCGATCGGGCAGAACGTCCCGTACGACTCGATGGTAATCATCTTCGGCTGCCAGAAGGACAAAGACATCGCCGGGATGCTCAAGCACATACGTCTCGGGGCGGACAAGATCATCTTCACTCCGACGGGCTCGCCGCGTACGATGGACCCGGTCGATCTGGCGGCGGCGTTCAGCGAGGTTTCGACCAAGATGTGCCAGGTTTCCGAGAGCCTCGAAGACGCGCTGTCGATCGCGACGCGGGCGGTCACGCGTGACGATCTCATCTGCATCACCGGCTCATTCGTGCTGGTCGGGATGGCGAAGCGTCTGCTTGCCAAGTGAGATTCCTTCTGCAAAACTAGTGTGCGATCGTGTTGGCCGCCCGGCGGGCGGTGTCACGCGCCTACGGATTCGGTCACTTAACGGAGTCGCTCATGGGTGATGCCGGCGGTTGCACGGGCGACGAGCGATTCGGAGTAGTGCGGAGCGGGACGGTCGCGTTGGAAGAGCCCTTGGGTTGGCCTGACGGTTCGCGCGTCGCGGTGCGCCTCGCCCCCGAGCAGGCCTCGACGCCGGGACGCGACGCCGGTCCGGTGATCATCGCGGGCTACGGACTGGCGGGGCGTTGTGTGGCGGACCTGCTCGAGCAGGGCGGCATCCCGTACGTCGTGGTGGAGCGCAACGTGGCGACGGTGCGAACGCAGCGGGATCTTGGCCGGCGCGTTGTCGAGGGGGACATCTCCGAGGAGCGGACGCTTGTGGCGGCGCGGGTGGCATCGGCCTCGGTGTTGGCGTTGACGATCCCGGACGAGGACGCGGTGTTGCGCGCGACCTCGACGGCGAGGCGCTTGAATCCGGATCTCTACATCATCGCACGAACCACGTACGCCTCGCGCGGCATGCGTGCCGCGCAGTTGGGGGCCAACGAAGTCATCAAGTCCGAGCAGGCGGTGGCGATGCTCTTCTACGAGAAGATGCGTCAGCGGCTCATCGGCAGCGCGTAGAGAGCCGTCGGGGATGCGCCGGCGGGTGTTCCCCGCGCGCCGGTGCGTTGCACGGTCACGCGTTTGCGCGCAGGGCTTGGGTGCCGCGTCACAATAACGCGGGTGAGTCTCATTGGGGCACAATGCTGTGGTTCCATTGGCCGTGAAAGTTGGCGGGGTTGAAGCGAACGCCGGCCAGTCGTTCGCGCGTCACCCTTTCCTTCGTAACATGCGCATGCTCGTCGAGTCTTCCTGCACCATCGATTGATCGTCGCCGTGGAACGTCGTCAGCATTCAGCGATCAGCCCGCGCCATTCGGCGCGGCGGAGCGACTCTACGGGTTCCGAACGGCGGTCGATTCGTCCTTGGCGCGCTCCATCGCCGCCACCCTAAGCTCGTTCTCGCCGACGAGGTGCAGCCGCATGAGAAGCAACCCGGTTTCGAGTTGGACGTCCACCTCGGGAAGCTCGTTCGGGTCCGGTTCGAGGTTCAGAACGTCGTCGTCCTCTTCCTCTTCGGCATCGGCGAGGTCTTTGTCTTTGTCGTCTTTGTCCTCGACCGCGGGCTTGTCGGCGTCGGTAACATCGGCTTCGTCCGTCTTCGCCGTCACGTCGCCGTCATGGTCACCGTCTTTGGCGGCATCCTGATCGGAGACCACCGCTTCGGGCGCCCGACCGAGGATGTCCCGATCGCGCCACATCTGCCGGATCTTGCCGATCTCCTTGGGAACCACCCGATGCTCGAAGTCGGGCATCACGCCCCATTCCTTGCGACCCTCCTCGTGGTGCATCTCGCGACCGCTCGGCAGGTAGTACCGCGCCGTAGTCAACTTGAGGTGCGCGATGCCACCCCCCAACTGCATCAGCTTCTGCACGCTGAACTTACCGAAAGTTCGTTCCCCGACGATGATCGCCCGGTCGTGATCCTGCAACGCACCGGAGACGATCTCCGAAGCACTCGCGCTGTATTCGTTCACCAGAACCACCAGCGGAAGATCGCGGTACGGACCGTTGTGCGCCGCCGACGGGTTCTGCCAATCGGCCTCCCGCAGACCGCGCGTGCTCACCACCGAGTCGGTTCGGTTGAGGAACAGGTGGGCCATCTCGATCGCGGACTTCATCAACCCCCCCGGGTTGAAACGAAGGTCCAGAACCATGCCCTTCGCGCCGCGCGCCTTCATGTCTGCGATGGCGACGCTCAACTGCTCGACCGTGTTCTCCTGAAACGACGTGACCCGCGCATACCCCACGCCCGTCTCGGGATCGATCATGAAGTTCCATCGCGAAGGGTCGTCCGCGTCACGCACCCACCCCTTCACCGATTGAATCTCGACCTGGGCACGCAGCAGGACAAAATCGATGTCCTTTTGCAGTGAAGGCCGGTGAATCGTCAGCGTGACTTTCGTATCGATCGGACCCGTGATGATCTCCACCACCTTGTTAAGGGACATGCCCGCGATTTCTTTGCCGTTTACGTGGGTGATCTGATCATCCGGCAGCACGCCCGCGCGGTAGGCGGGGGT
>JAJDDR010000433.1 GCA_029260255.1 Phycisphaerae bacterium | reverse complement strand
CGGCGCGGCCCCCCCACCATCACAGGTAGTTGTTGCACCGCGCCAGCGCCCCGGCGTGTCTCGCCGCTCCGCCCCACGCCGACGTGAACTGGGCGATCTGCTGCGCGATGCCCGTGCCGGGCGAGGAACCGGTCTTGTTTTACGTGGCGGGTCGACACGTCACGCGCAACGCGGCGCGTCTGGTGGGGTTGGTCGCCGACATGATCGGTCGGGCGATCTCCATGGAGAAGCTGGCGCAGTGGAAATCGCGCCTCGGTCAGTTCTTTTCTGAAAAGGTGGTTTCCGAGATTCTCGAATCGGATGCGGAGGACGCACTCGCACCGCGCATCACGGACGCGACGGTGATGTTCTTCGACATCCGCGGCTTCTCGGCCAAGACGGAGGAGAACTTCTCGCTTCGCGAGGAGGAAAACCTCGAGCGGATTCTGGATTTCACCAAGGCGCGGCGCAGCGTGCTGAACGTGGTGTCGCAGAGCGTCATCGATCACAACGGAGTGGTCATCTCCTATGCCGGTGACGGGCTTCTCGCCTGCTGGAACGTGCCCAAGGCGTTCGAGAACCACGCCGAAGAGGCGTGCCTGGCCGCGATCGAGATGGGCGAGAAAATCGAAGACGTTCCCGGGGGCTGGCGGTGTGGTATCGGAGTGGGATGCGGGCAACTCGTGGCCGGGTCGTTGGGCTCGGACCAGAAGGAGCAATATGACATACTCGGGTCGATCGTAAATCAATCGTCTCGTATCGAGGGGATCACGAAGGTGGTCGGCGTGCAGATTCTCGTCACCGAAGCCGTGGCCCGCGCCGTCGACGCCGAACGCATCATGACGCGTCGCGTTGCTCGATTCCGCCCGGCGGGCATGACTGAGGAAGTGGATCTGTATACAGTGGACCGAACGCCGTCCGACGCCACGGCGCGGAGCGCTCTCGAACAGAGGTTCGCGGCGCACAACCAGGGGCTCGATGCATTCGAGAAGGGTGCATGGGAGGATGCGTTCAAACTGTTGACTCCGATCGCGACGCAGGATCCGCCGGCGAAGTACTTGCTCAGCATGGCGATCGGCGGGGCGCCGCCGCGCGACTGGCGCGGCGTGATCGAGTTGACGTCGAAGTAGCCGTCAACCGGAGGACCAGCGAAGTGAACGACTCGCAGGAACCGGACAACCAACCCGACGCGCATGCACCCGAAGCGCAGACGCTGCAGCAATCACCCGAGGGCATGGCCGCGGCCGTCGACATCTCCCGGCGCGCGGTCACGCAAAGCGAATACGCGCCGAAGGTCCCCGGCTACGCGCTCGAGAAACTGCTCGGCGAAGGCGCCTACGGCCAAGTGTGGCGCGGCACGCAGATCCGCACCAACAAGACGGTCGCGATCAAGGTGTTCATCCAGCGGGGCGGGTTGGACTGGATCTTCCTGCAACGTGAGGTGGAGCGCCTCACGAAGCTGGATCGTCACCCCAACATCGTCACCCTGCTGGACACCGACCTGGAGAGCGAGCCGCCGTCGTACGTGATGGACCTGATCGAGGGCGGGGCACTCGATCAATACGTCGACGCGGACACGCCCACACCGCAAGCTCAGGTGATGCGCTGGGCTGGGCAGATCTGTCAGGCGCTGAGCTACGTACACGCCAAGGGACTGATCCACTGCGACCTCAAGCCGGCGAACATCCTGGTGGACGGGCAGGACAACATCCGGGTCGTCGACTTCGGGCAGTCTCGCGTCTTCACCGAGTCGGCCGCGTCGCTGGGCACGCTCTACTACATGGCACCGGAACAGGCCAAGCTGACCGAGCCGGGCAAACCGGTTCAGCCGGACGTGCGGTGGGACATCTATGCTCTTGGCGCCACGATGTATGCCATGTTGGTCGGTTTTCCACCCCATGCGTCGGTGGACAGCAAGGAGACACTGTCGCAGGCGACGAGTCTCGATGATCGCCTGGCGCGCTACCGCGCTCTCGTGAATCGCGAGACTGACATTCTGAAGACACTCAGGGAAAGGCACGTGGGCGTCGAGTTGGCCGCCATCATCGACCGGTGCGTCGAATCGGACCCGGCGAATCGCTACGACTCCATCACCGGTGTGCTCGCCGATCTCGACGCGATCGGCAAGCACAGGCCGGTAAGTCCGCTGGCGAAGAGCCGGACGTACCGAATCAAGAAGTTCATCCAGCGGAATCCGTTTCGCCTGGCGGCCGGTGCCGCTGTCTTGACCCTGCTTCCGACGATCTACGTCGCCCGGCAGGAGCAGTCCAAGGCGGCGGAAGCGGAAGCGCGCGGTATCCTCGCGAAGTTCGACTACGCGCCGCACGACGCGTTCGTCGCGACAACGGTCGCGACCGGGCGGCTGCGGGACCAGTTGGTCCGAACCTGTGACGAGTATTTGTCATCCCGGTCTGCAACGCTTCGCACTTGGGGGGCGTTGAGTGCGTTTCTCGCCCGTCCGGAGGCCTTCTGGTCCTCCGTCGATGGCGGAACGCTATGGGCGAATGGCGAATGGTTGGCGTTGGCCGACGCCGATTGGGCTGACGAGGCGGAGATGTCGGAAACGCTGGCTGCGAAGGCGGTGAGCGGTTCGGACCGCGAGAAGTACGTCGCGTTCTGTCTGATCGGCGCGTTGGCCGGTGAGAGTGGACCGCTCGCGAACCACGCCGGCGAGTTGAGCGACCTTTGCGGGCGAGCCGTGACGGCAGAAGCGGCGCCTGGCACCGCGGCCGCGGCCCGCTGGGCGGCGACTCGCTTGGGATCGCCGGTTGCGTTCGTTTCCGGTGGGCGGATTCTGGTCGACAGTGTCACGGGTATGACATTCATGCGCATACCGCGGGCGGACTCGTACCAGCGGGGCGCTGCGTCCGGGGATCGGGCGCAGGGGGCGGACGAGGCGCGTGTGCAGGAGGGTACGCGCATCGGTGCGCTGCATTTCTCCGCGACGGAAGTGCCGATGTCGCTGATGGAGCGATTCGTCAATTCCACGGCGAGCGACGGCCTGACGGCGTGGGTCGCTTTCCGCGAAGAGTTTCGGGAGCTTTGCCGATCGGTTCTTATCGCGGATAGATCTCGGTTCGCGGCGCCTTACATGACCCTGGATGCCGCGCGGGAGTTCTGTGCATGGCTGAACACCAACGCGAAAGGCACGTCGCCGCGCCGCGTGTATCGGCTGCCTACCGAGAGTGAGTGGGAATACGCCTGTCGCGGTGGGAACGAGGGGCGTTATTGCTACGGCGACGATCCCAAGTACGCGCTGCGGTTCACCGCGTACAACGTTGAGACAACGTACCACGTGCTCGGCGAGCGAATGCCCAACTGGTACGGTCTGCAGGACATGCACGGCGGATTGTGGGAAATCTGCGACTCCCGCTATGAGGACCGGTTCCTGACCGAGCAGGAGTGGGTCGGCAAGGAGTTTTACGTCAAGAAGGGCGGCGGGTACTATGGCTCGGTGGATCGCTGTCGGACGACGCAGCGCTATCCGATGACATCGTCGTGGACGGATTACTACACGGGAGTGCGGATCGTCATGGAGTTGGAAACCGAATGAAGTCTGCTCTTGGTTGCGGTTGGGTGGCAGCGTTGTCGGCGCTGCTCGTATCGTGCGACCTGCCGGTGCAACGGTTCGGAGGTCTGCCGCTCGAAACGCGCTTCGCGTTCACGAACTTCTCGCTCGATTTCTATGCGACGCTCGGTATCCGCGAGCACGGCGAATCGCCGGCAGCGTTTCGATTCGTGCCGTTGCTTTCGCCCGGGGCGACGTTCCGCGGCACGTTCCTCGAGTTCACCGGAACCGGTTGCCCGGACGCGCTTGACATGCAGTTGCTGATCTACCGGCGCGCTGGCGACGACGTACCCATCGGTCTCGACGAGACGGAGGCCGTCGAAACGACCCCGGTTGTCGCGGGGGAGACGCTCGATGTTCCCGCCTGCGGCGCGGGCACGCTGGAGACGTACACCATCATCAACTGGGAGACCGAGGACGGCGTCGCCCGGGTCAAGATTGCGCAAGGAGATACCGACGTCGAGCGCGCCATAATCGAGTCCGGCATCTTCGAGGGCATCGACGCGACGTGGCAGGTCGTCGGTGTCGATCCGGCGCTGGCGACCGTCGCACCGCCGCCGCCGGCCGACGTCACACCCTTCGGTGGAACCGTGACGCTGGCCGATGGGACCGGCGTCGCTGGCGTGGGCGTTCTTCTGCGGACGCGGTTCCGCGTCCGCCTCGATGACGACGACGATGCGAACGATCCCGACGCGGGCTTCGGCGAACCGATCGCCTTCGCCACGACCGATGAGAACGGTGTTTTCTCATTCGACAGGCCGGCGGGGGCGTACGAAGTCGAGTTCTTCTCCGATGATCTCGCGTTTCGACCCGACTCGGTCGTCGTCGAACCGCCGATCGAAGTGATTTCTATTGTGGCGGAGCCGTTGTGATCACCATGAAACGCCTCAAGACAGAACGCCGCTCCGGGGTGGCCCATGGCTTTAGCCGTGGGGGACACGAACCAACCCCCTGTTCGAGTCCCCCACCTCTAAAGAGATGGGCCACCCGTCTCGCTGCGACCGTGCTGGCTTGTGTCGCCGGCTGTCCGATGAGCAGCGACGAGGTGTCGGAAATCAACCCGTTTCGCGACCTGCCGGCCATCGCGATCGACGGAGTGTCGCGCGACCTGACGGCCACCGTCGTACCGATCGGGTCGTTGGAAGAAGGCCAAGTAGTTCGCGTCCTCGTCGAGAGCGACACCGTCGAGTCGGTGCTGATTCTCGCGGAGGATGAGGCGTTCGACGAGGCGGGGGTCATCGTCGGCGGCGGACCGGTGAACGAAGCGTTCGACCACCGAGCCGCTGAGGCGGGGCGTTACTTCGTTTTCACCCAGGGCGTCGAGGACGTGCCGAGTTCCACCCTGACCGCACGGATCACCCTCTCTGCCGGCGATGAAGCCTATCGCCCGCCCGCGACGCAGCGCGTGGTTATCAGCTTCGAGCCGTCGTTCCTTTCGGATCCCGGTCTGTTCGATCCGGAATCGGGTACCGCCGACGAACGGGCTTTCCTCGAACAGATAAGCGATCAAGTTAGCGACGGCATCGTCGCGCGCCTGCGGACGGTATTCGACGGCACTCCGATCGAGGTATTCGATGAACGTGACGGGCTCCCCGATGCGCCGTTCTCGCGCGTCACGATCTCCCCCGAGCGCGTCGTGGATGACTCGGCGGATTTCGTCCTGGACTCGGCCGCACCCGTGGGATTCGATGCACAGGAGTGCCCCGATCGCGTCATCTTCGGCGAAGTGCTGCCGGCCGGCTCGACGCTCGACGTGGGGAACCGGATGCGGGATGACGCGGCGATCGTCTATGCCGGGAGCTTTCAAGGTCGAGGCGAAGCCTGCCAAACCGCGGTGGTCAACTCGGTCAACACGGTCATCCTGGGCTTGTCGCAGACGGCCGCACACGAGATAGGGCACCTCGTCGGGCTGCGACACGTGGCGTTGGTCGACATCATGGACCGATCACCATCGCAGGCGTTTCAACGGGAGCTGGCGTTTCAGCGCGGTCAGATTCTGACGGAAAAACGTGTCAGGCTCAGCGACGGAACACTCAGCGATACGACGCTGGTGCTGACGATCGTATACCAGGACCCGAGCGTCTACTTTGGATCGGTATTCGGCGGCGGGTAGGTTCTCGCAGACGGTCTACTAGCCGGCCCCCTTTGAGTGCCGTGGATGTCACGTCAGCGTCAGCGCACCTTCGATCGCGACGTAGAGACCTCTCACGCCGTCACCCAACGTCTCCAGCCCGGTGATCGCCGCGACGACGATCACCGCCAGCATAACGGCGTATTCCGCGGTCGTCGGTCCGTCTTCGCTGCGGCAGAGTCGCGACCCGGCCGCGCGAAGGCTCACCCAGATGCTTCGTAATCCATGCACAGTTCTGCTCCCTCCGTTCCGCTTCGAGCGTAGGCTCAACGTACGATTGCCATCATCGTGCAGCAAGGATCGGCCCGGGTTTTCCCCACCGTCCAATGGCAGCACTCGTCACAACGTCGCCCCGGCACGGGGTTCTATGTAAGCTCTGTTGGCAAAACAGTTTATCGGCACTGCGGGCCAGCGCACGCCCTCCGGTTTTTTTGCGGATTTTTTTGGGACCCCGAGGGCAGCGGCCGGTAAGAAACGGTGGGGGCGTGGGAAACGACGGCGCCCAGTGATCGTCCGGTTGCGGGGCGTCGGGCGCGCCGAGAAGAGGGAACAGGCGTGGACACGCCAGCCCATCGCGGGAAAGATGCGGCGCAATGGACCGCGTTCGCTGCGATTGGAGCAAACTGAGAAGGGACCAAGGTGGCACTCGGCGAGATTCTACTGAAGCGTGGCAAGATCTCCGCGTCGCAGCTCGAGGAGGCGCGCGATCGGTGCAAGCGACCGACCGACCGCATCGAGTCGTTGCTGGTCGAGTTGGGCTATGCGACCGAACGCGACGTACTCGAAGTTATCGGCGAGCAACTCTCGATTCCGGTCATCGATCTCAGCGCCATCGAGGTCGACAAGGAACTGCTCAAGACCATCCCGTCGCGTATCGTGCACCGGTACCACTTGTTCCCGGTCGCCCGCGAGAACGGGACCATCCGCATCGCCACGGCCAACGCGCTGAACCTCTACGCCTTCGATGAGATTCGCATGCTGACCGGCATGCGCGTGCAGCCGCTATTGGCCACCGAAGGCGACGTCAAGCACGCCATCAACCAGCACTACGGAGTGGGTGGAGAGGTGGTCGGGGCGATGGTCGGCGACAGCGTCGAACTGGTCAACGACGTGGATGAGGAAGACAAGGACCTGATCGAGATGGCCCAGGAAGCGACCGTCGTCCGCCTGGTCAACGAGATTCTGCTGGAGGCGATTCGCGATCGGGCGAGCGACGTCCACATCGAGCCGTTCGAAGATGGCTTACGCATTCGCTACCGCATCGACGGCGTGCTGCACACGACGAACGTCCCGCCGGAGATTCGCCGTTTTCACGCCGCGATCGTCTCGCGTATCAAGATCCTGTCGAACCTGAACATCGCCGAGCACCGCCTGCCGCAGGACGGCGGGTTCAAGATCCGCGCTCAGAACAAGGAGATCGATCTTCGCGTCAGCATCATCCCGACGGTGTACGGTGCCGCGGTTGTGATGCGTATCCTGGACAAGTCGTCCGCTCTGCTCGGTCTCGAGCAACTGGGGATGGCCGGCGAGGTTCTCGGGCGCTTCAACAGCCTGATCCAGCAGCCGTACGGCATCATCCTGGTGACCGGACCCACCGGGTCGGGCAAGACGACCACGCTCTACTCGGCGCTCAACGTCATCAAGAGCGACAAGATCAAGATCCTCACCGTGGAAGACCCGGTCGAGTACCAGCTCGACGGAATCAACCAGGTCGGCGTGAAGCCGAAGATCGGGCTCACGTTCGCATCGGGTCTGCGGTCGTTCCTGCGACACGACCCGGACGTCATCCTCGTCGGCGAGATTCGTGATCTCGAGACGGCCGAGGTGGCGATCAACGCGTCGCTCACAGGTCACCTCGTGTTCAGCACGCTGCACACCAACGACGCCCCGACCGCCAACGCCCGTCTTCTGGACATGGGCGTCGAGCCGTTCCTGGTCAGCAGCGCCATCGGCGGCATCTTGGCCCAGCGCCTCGTGCGGAAGATCTGTCCGGATTGCAAGAAGGCCTACACGCCTGATCCGGTCAACGTGCCTCCGGACCTTCACCTCGACGCGGGGCAGAAGCTGTACCAGGGTGCGGGCTGCCGGGAGTGCCGCCACAGCGGCTACCGCGGGCGAATCGGCATCTTCGAGCTACTGACGATGAACGACGAACTCCGCGAGTTGGTCGTCAAGCACGGGTCCATCGGCGACATGACCGAAGCCGCCCGCCGCAACGGCATGAACTACATGCGCGAGGACGGCTGGGACAAGGTCCTCCGCGGCGAGACCACCGTCGAGGAGGTGGCCCGCGTGACCAAGATAGGCGTTTGACCGCGCCTCCGGCGCGTCCACCGCTGATCGCTCCACACCGAACTTGTCTCTAGCGCATGCTTCTCACCACGGGTTTCGGATACGATGCAAACTCATGTAGCGTCGGGCCTTGTGCCCGGCGAGCATATAGACGGTGCTCCATGCTCGTCACCCACAAGGGGTGACGCTACAGGAGGTCACGTTCATGCAACTCGGCAGCATAATTAAATCCGGACTACGGAAGTCCCATCGCGCGGTTGCTGACAATGGCGATCACCGCCGGAGCGGTCGTCTTCACGTCGATTCTGCCATTGAACGACGAAACGAGGAACGTCTGGTCCCCGCGTGCCTCGTCGTACAACACGTCCACCACGAAGGTGCCGGCAGCGTCCGGCGACGCGCGGTACGTGAATGTGGCCAAGTACGCGGGTGCCACAGTTCTGACACTCCCAGTATCGAGCCCGGCAAGCATCTGACCATTGTTCACGTTGTACGCGTCGAAGGCACCAGTTGACCCGTCGAATACGAAGTCGCCACGGTCCTCGATGGCGATGTCGATCAGGTCGAGACGCCCCCGCCGCCCGCCGCTCACGTCCAGGTGCAGCTGATAGCTCTGTAGTGCGGGTTCCACCCGCATAGCCCGGCTGACGGCTGATAGCTGACGGCTGTCGGCTTCCGTATCGAGCATGACCCGCACCGTCACAAGATCGCCTGGCAGCACGGAAGACACATCAGCCGCAACTCGCAGCGGCGCGCTCCCCACAACGTGCGGCTCAGCCGGCTGTTCCGGCGAGGGACCACAGACGCATGTGTTGGTACCGGCGAAGCAAGTCAATGCATGGTTGGCATCGTGGACGTTGCAGAACCCATCCGGCGCGCAAGCGCCGAACGCGCCGCCGGCATCGACGTTGATACTCTCACAGGCGCCGGTCCCGCCAAAGCAACTCAGTGCGTGATTGCGGTCGTGAACGTTGCAGAAGCCGTCGATGCCGCAGGCGCCGAACGCCCCCCCGAGATCGGCCGGGACGATTTTGGCCACCTCGCCACACGAACCGCTCGCGAACTCGCACCAAATGCAGACATCGTCCGTTGTACCATTGACGTCCGTGTCGCAACAGTTGCCCACAGCAGGGCCTGCTACACGAAACCCGACGAAGTAGTACTCGACAGTCGGGACGACGTCCGTGATGCGGGTCGCCGCGTGCAGCATGTCGAGGACGCCGTTGCCGAAGAACGACCCACCGCGGACACCACGAAAAGAACCGGAAATAACTTCTTCATTCCACTCCCACACGTTTCCGCCTTGGTCGAAGGTGCCGTAGGGACTCTCCGAGTTCTCGAAATCCCCCACCTTCGTGCGAAAGTACGGGGAATCGATGGTGAAACCACTCTGATAGAAGTTTGCGTTGTTGCCCGGGTCGGGGTCGATCAGTTCATTGCTCGGAACGCCGTCACTGGTCGTTGGGTAATCCCAGTAGTTGCTCGTTACGCCGTCGTTCTTGTGGTACGCCGCCTTGTACCACTCGTCCTCCGACGGGACCACCCACGTGGCGTCCGCATCACGCACGATGGCCATTAACTCGACGTTGCTCATCGCGCCAGCCAAGTGATAGGACCCGTCTTCCGTGGTGGTCAGGTCCTGGGCACCCGCCGGCTGGCCGTTGTGCATCCAGTTGGCGAACCGCGCTGCGTCACCCCAGGAGACGTAGTTGACCGGCCTCCCTGCCCAATCCGGGTCAACGGAGTAGGTGTAGCTTCCGGGCGAGCCGCTGCGTTGGATGTTGCATCCCCACGGTCCCTGGGTAGGGTCCGCCATAAGTGTGTTGTACAGTCCGTGCGTATCCTCGGCGGCCACGGCGTTTAGAAACACCGTGTATTTCCCGGCGGTGATCTCGAATGTGCCGATGTCGTAGACGTAGTCTACGGCTCCACAGATACGGTCCGGTCCCCAGCCGCCGGTAGCACTTTCACCTGACAACTCTCCGGCATTGCCGGGGTTGCCCACGGTAACGGTGTCAATAACCACCTGCGCCTGTGCGGAGGAACCCCGTTCCAACAACAACAGCACGCCCGCGAGAACGAACACCGAACGCTTCATTACAGTGCCTCCTCTTGCCTCGTATGACATGCAGCGGGCTGGACGTGCCCCGCCGATTCGGGAGTTAGCCTAGTCGTTCCGACGGTTTTCATCAACGGCTTCGCCGTCGGTCGCGCGGATGATCCGCAATACCGCCGGGAGAACTCACGTCGGTGGCCTGCACCGTGAGCACGCTCCATCGCGGCCCTTGGCCTCCGACAGCTTCATGGGAATCTTTGATTTCCGCAGGGAACCACACGTGGACCGGTGATGCTCGTTTCAACTTGCTCGAAATTCGCACCGGCGATCTTCGTTTCATTTGCACGCTGCGCCTGGAGATCGGCGGCGGCGAGCAGGGCTTCGACCTCGCGGCGCAGATTCGGGTCGCCGGCGCATACCTGATCGAGAAGGGGGCGAGGCGCCGCCTCGACCGCTTCGATCGGCAGCCCCGCTTCTGTGACCACATTTCGCTGCAGACATACCGCGCCGCGCTTCATTTGAGGTTCGATGACGGTGTGACTATGATGCAGGTCCGTGGCACAGTAACTCTTGCGATCCGGAGGGGAGACGCCCTCGCTACTATGTCTCCGTATCAGAATACCACTGCAGTTCTTCGCGATGACCACCGTCGATGAGATGCCTCGCGTCACCGAGATGCACGTTCGGCCGCGCGCCGGACGCAGTCCGCGACGGAGAAAACGAGTTGACCGTCCGGCAGGCGCCGCTGCCGTTCCCCGGGGAGCGCGCCGTGCCCACGAAGATGATCAAACAGCTATTCTGCAAGATGGTCTCGCTTCCCGGCCACCGGCACGGGTTTAGGAATGTCAGCGCGCAGCTTTGGATGGCGCTTGCTCAAGCGAAACCGGTGGTTCGACACTTCGATCGTCATTCGCGAACGGAGCGCAATTCCGTGTCGCCGATGTGCTTCATGTCGACGCGGGCGCGCAATCGGTAAAGGATGGCGCGCAGCCCGAGGAAAGAGCGGAAGAGCCAGTTGTTCAGCGGCATCGAACGGAGGTAGTGCTTGCGCACGGACTCGGTGACCAGGGCCACGCCGCGCTCGATGTACTCCTCGCTGCCAAAGTCGAACGGACCGTCGTGCAGAAGACAATCGTCAACCCAGTGGGCCACGTCGATCGCGCAACGCATGTGTCCCGGGTCGACCTGATCGACAGATTGACGGTCCATCGCGCGGACGACTGCGTGCTCCAGTGCGTCCTCACCCTTGTACACCGCCTCGGTACACTCGCGCATGTAGTCCCACTCGTCGTCGTTGAATTCGCGGCAGCAACCGAAATCGATGAAGCCAAGTCGCCCGTCGTCACAGAACAGGAAGTTGCCCGGGTGTGGATCGGAATACCACAGCCGACTGCGGTCGCACACCCGGAAAGTGGCCTTCATCATCAGCGTACCGAAGTGATCACGCCGCGACTGCGGAGGATGGGTTGCGAGAAAGTCATCCAGATGCACGCCGTCAATGTACTCCATTGTCAGCACGCGCTTCGTGGAGTACGCATCGAACACCCGCGGTACCACGATCTGATCGCCGTCCTCGAAGCAGGTCCGTGCCTTACGCAGGAAGGCGGCTTCGCTTTCGTAGTCGGTCTCGCGCACCAGCGTCTGCCGCATGTCGTCGAACTGCTCACGCAGGTTTTCCCAGTTCGCCGTCAGCCGCATGGGGGCGAGCAGTGCCTTCATGTTGCGAAAGTCCGAGCGGATGGTCGCCGCGATGTTGGGGTACTGAACCTTGACGGCCACTCGCTCTCCCGACCGCAGACGCGCCCGATGCACCTGCCCCAACGACGCGGCCGCGAACGCCCGCGTTTCGAATTCGTCGAACACGTCCTCCGGGTCGCAGCCCAACTCGTTGCGCATGTGCTCGCGTATCAACGCGTAGTGCATGGGTGGGGCTTCAAAGTGGAGCTTGCTCAGTGTCTCCATGAAGAGTTCCGGCATGACCTTGGGATAGGCGCCGAGCAGTTGGCCCACCTTCATGATCGCGCCGCGCAGGTAGCTCATTCCGCCCAGGAGCTTGACCGCGGCGGCCAGATGTGCCTCGTTGCGTTGGCGCTGCTTCTCATCGGCCGTCGCGTAGCTGCTGCGAATCCAGTACGCAAGATACGCCGCCGCGATCTTGGCCTGCATCGTTCCGAGGATCCAGAACCGTGTCAGCGAGCCGACCGGTACCGGTTTGTGCGACAGCTTCGACAGCATCTCCTGCAACGCGGCATTCGAGGGAGACTCCGTTCGTCCATCATCAGGCAACGCCGCCACAAGTTCTCCGACATCAAGCGTCATCGTTCTTCTCCGCGCGCGCCGAGTTGTTCGTCAGCGATGTGACGAACAAACGCAGCGACTGATCCAGCAGCACCAACGTGTCCTCCTGGTTCGGCGACTCGTCGTTCGACCAGAACGACAGCGCTCCCAGGTACAGCGTCCAATACAAGTGAACGGCCACGAACGACGGGTCGCCGGCCTCACCTTGTTCTCTCAGCAATTCGCCCACGGTCTCCATGTGGCTTACACGCACGCGCTCGCACGCCTCGCTCGACGACGCCTTGGAGAACGGGCTCATCATGGTTTCGATCACCGGCCCGACGAAGCGGCGGAACGGTTCCAGCGCGCGGATGCCGGCCATCACGTAGGCGAACAGAGTCTCGTCCAGCGACTCCCCGGTTCGGCGACGTCGTCGAAACTCGTCTTCGCCGTGGTCCAGTCTTTCGGCGATGATGGTCATGGCCACGGACTCCTTGTTGGGGAAGTAGTTGAACAGCGTTCCGGTCGCGATCTCTGCCGATTGGGCAATGTCGCGTGTCGTCGTGTCATTTAATCCTTTTTCAGAAAACAACTTGCGCGACACACGGAGAATCCGGTTTCGCGTCGCTTCCCTTGCTTTGGCTGTCACTCTCATGACCCGGCTCCCTTCCGGTTGGGACGCACTATTTTGTGAGCACGCTCATAATATACACCGTGGATGCGATCCGGGCAAGAAGAAAATGAGCATGTTCACAATAAATGCGCGTTCGTCTCGGTGTTCGGAGTTATGCTGCACTACCTCACGGAGCGATGGGAAATGCTGGACTACCGTCGCGCGTTGGCCTGCGGCTGGGACATTGGTTCGGGACCGACCGAAGCCATGCGCAAGAACCTGACGTTGCGACTGAAGCGGACCGGCATGAAATGGGATCCGGTCAACGCCGCCGCCGTCATGAACCTCGTCGCATTACGAGAATCCGGCCAATAGGACACCTGGTGGACCCGCTCTGCCGCCTGATGCCACGAATAATGGCCACACCCGGAGTGGCGGCGGGTGTGGCTGTTCTTCTTGGCACCGTCCGGGTAGGGCGGGTTTTACCCGCCGCAACCGAGCAAGAAGGCGGGTGGAACCCGCCCTACCATTGGCA
>JAJDDR010000432.1 GCA_029260255.1 Phycisphaerae bacterium | reverse complement strand
GGGGTGCGCTCCACTTGGGTTCGCCGCTAAACGTTGTTGCGCACGAACCACGCCGTTTGCTCCGCCACGAAACCCGCGATATAGTCCGTCACACCAGCGGATCGGCGGGTTCCGCGAGGCAGTTTGGATTGAAAAACCAATGATCATCGGTGTGCCAAGAGAGATTAAGAATCACGAATACCGCGTCGCCTTGCTGCCCGTCGGCGCCGAGGAACTCACCCGGAGAAACCACAAAGTACTCGTCGAGACGAACGCCGGCGTCGGCTCCGGGATAGAAGACGCCGAATACGCCGCCTGCGGTGCAACCATCTGCGCGACGCGCGACGAGATCTTCGCCAAGGCGGATCTCATCGTGAAGGTGAAGGAGCCCCTCGCCGAGGAGTGGCCGCACATGCGCGAAGGGCAGGTGATGTTCACCTACTTCCACTTCGCCGCCGACAAGGAGCTGACCGACGGCGTGCTCGCCACCAAGTCGGTCGCCGTCGCCTACGAGACCATCACCGACGACGCCGGCCGCCTGCCGTTGCTCACCCCCATGAGCGAGATCGCCGGAAAGATGAGCATCCAGGAAGGCGCCAAGTACCTCGAAAAACCCATGAGCGGGCGCGGCATTCTGCTGGGCGGAGTCCCCGGCGTGGAGCCCGCACAGGTCACCATTCTGGGCGGAGGCATCGTCGGCACCAACGCCGCAAAGGTCGCCGCCGGTCTCGGCGCGCGCGTCGTCATCATGGACATCGACATCGAGCGCCTCCGCTACCTCGACGACGTCATGCCCGCCAACGTCGACACCGTCTACAGTGATCGCCACGCCATTCAGCGGTACCTGGCAATATCAGACCTCGTCGTCGGCGCGGTCCTGATCCCGGGCGCGCGATGTCCCGTGCTCATCTCGCGCGACGATCTCAAACGGATGAGACCGCACGCCGTCATCGTCGACGTCGGCGTCGACCAGGGCGGCTGCTGCGAGACCATCCACCCCACGACGCACGAGGATCCCACCTACGTGGTCGACAGCGTCGTACACTACGGCGTCGCCAACATGCCCGGCGCCGTCGGAAGGACGTCCACCTTCGCACTCACCAACGCCACGCTGCCCTACCTGCTGCAACTCGCGGATTCCGGCTATGCCGCCGCCGCCAGGAGGGACCCGGGGCTGGCCAATGGCGTCAACATGGAACACGGGAAGATCACACACCGCGCCGTTGCAGACTGCTTCGAGATGCCGCTTACGCCGCTCTCGTTTCTGTAGATCGGCAGGACGCACGCGATTCGCGGCCGAAGTGTAAAATCATGCGCGACCGCACCGATTCGCACTTGACCGAAGTCGCCACACGCGTCACCGTGACCCTGCCTGCACGTGGTTGCCCGGACACCGGTGTTCTGCACGACGATTGCGAGCCATGAAAAAACTCATCGTCTTCATAGTGGTCTTTGGCGCGCTGGGTGGCGGCTACTACGCGCTCCGCTCCGTTCGCCTCGACTTCGCGTGGGAGAAGGGCGAGACGGCCAAGTCCTTCCGCGGGAACGTCGTACGTCCGATCAACGCGACCGGACCCATCGGTCCGCTGTCGCGCCACGAGATCAAGTCGGAAGCGAGCGGCGAAGTCGAGGAGATTTTCCACCAGCCCGGCGACCTCGTGCGCAAAGGCGATCTTCTCATTCGCCTGAACAAGGACGACGAGCAGCGAACCGTCGACCGCGCCACGGCCGACGTCACACGCACCAGCGCGGCGCTGGAATCCGCCCGGATCAAGGAGCAACGGCTCCGCAAGGTCGGTATCAAGCAGGCCGAGTTGCGCATCGAGCAGATCCAGGCGCAGCTCGGCTTCGCAGCGTTCAACAGAGACAAGGTCCAGCGCCTCCAGGAGGGCGATGCGTCATCGCCCGACGAGCTGCAACGCGTCGGCGCGAACTACGATGAGCTGCTCGCACGCCGCAAACTCGCCGACGCCGATCTCGAGGACGCCAACATCGCCATCGACCTCGCCGCCCAAGACATCATTCTCGCCCAAGCCGCCCACGACCAGGCCAACACCGCACTCGGCGACGCACGGAAGCGACTCGCCAAGACCCAGGTCTACTGCCCAATCGACGGAATGGTCGTCGATCTCAACATTCAGGTCGGAGAGGTCATCCAGGGCGGCAAGACCACCTTCACCGGCGGAACCGTGCTCGTCGTCGTCGCCAACGTCTCAAAGATCTACGTCCGCGCCGAGGTCGATGAGGCCGACATCGGAACCGTCTGTGAACTCGTCGACGACTGGGCCAAGCCCGGTCACCAGCGGCGGGCGACCGGCGACGTCACACGCGAACCGGGCACGCCCGTCAAGGTGCACGTCGAGTCGTTTCCCGACGAGGAATTCACCGGCGTCATCGAACTCATCCACCCCGAGCCCGCCAACAAAGCCAGCGCGCTGGTGACCTACCAGGTCGACATCGTCATCACCAGCGAAAACCGCCACAAGCTACTCACCGGTATGCAGGCCGACGTCGAGTTCGCCGCCCAGTCCGCCACCGATGTCGTCCTCGTCCCCCAGGAATCGATCAAGATCAACGAATCCGGCGAGCGCGGCGTCTATGTCCCCGTGACGGATGCCGAGACCGGTGAGATCGACAAGAAGTTCGTTAAGTGCAAGACCGGCCTGGACAACGGCATGTACGTCGAAATCGTCGAAGGTCTCGACGAGGGAACGACCATCTTTACCAAACCGCCGAGAAAGACCAACGAGGACGAAGACTCTGAGTGACAATTCGGAAGCGGTGGCGCGGCGCACACGCGCCGCGGGCGCGCGCTCCGGCAAGGTGCCATGGCGTTCATTGAGGTTCGACAATTCGCGCGCAGCTATCAGATGGGCGACGCCGTTGTGCGCGCCCTCGACGGAGTCGACATCGACATCCACGCCGGCGAGTTCGTCGCCATCACCGGCGCTTCCGGTAGCGGCAAGAGCACGCTCATGCACCTCCTCGGATGCCTCGATCGCGCCACCTCGGGGACCTATGAACTCGACGGCCAATCTGTCAACCGCCTGTCGGACCGCAAACTGGCACACGTCCGCAACCGGCAGATCGGCTTCGTTTTCCAGACTTTCAACCTCATCAACCGGACCAGCGCTCTGGACAACGTGGCCGTCCCCCTGATCTACGGCCGCATCGGCAAGAGCCGCGCCAAAGCGATGGCCGCCCTCGAGCACGTCGGGCTCGCCAAGCGATACGCCCACAAGCCCAGCGAGATGTCCGGCGGCGAGCGGCAGCGCGTCGCCATCGCCCGCGCCATCGTCAACCAC
>JAJDDR010000431.1 GCA_029260255.1 Phycisphaerae bacterium | reverse complement strand
TCATTGCGAACGGCACGCAGCAGGACACGTCCGCTACGGTGAACCATGCCGTTTCGGCGGGCGACGTCGTTACGTTCGAGATCGAGCAGGTCGGTTCGACCACCGCCGGGTCGGATCTGACGATCGTGCTGAATGCTCTGGCGGCGACGGGGTCAGTGTAATGGTCGGAGCGGTTGGACAATGTGGCGGTTGTTTTGCATGCTGCACGCGAGCGGGCAGTCCGCCGTTTCGTAATGATGCGGAGCGCGCGGGGCTTCCGCAATCTCTGCGCGCTGAACTGCAAGGGTACTACGCCTCAGTGGCCGGCGGTCAGTCGCGCGAGGCGCAGCGCATGCCGTGTCTGTGGCTCGATGAGGCTTCGGGTACGTGCATTCACTACGGGGACCGTCCGCCGGTCTGTCGTGACTTCGTCGTTGCCGGATCGGAGTGTCTGCAGTTCATTCAGGCAGGCGTGGGCGTGCCCGCCGCGCCGTGGCCGGAGGACCCGCGCTAATGTCGACCAAGACGTATGCCGACGGTGTTGCCGGTGCCGTCGCACCCGACACGTATGTCCATTCGGTGAACGATACCACGAACTACGGCAGCAGTACGACGTTCAGCGTCGGTTTCAACGGCACGAAGGGCTCGATTATCACCCGGGCGTTTCTCGAGTTCGACATCAGCGACATCCCGGCGGGGGCGATCATCATCTCGGCGAGCCTCGCGTTGGAGATCACTGCAGCCGCGCCGCTTAGCAACTGGCCGTCACACGTCTATCGGCTGCTGCGTACCGATTGGGAAGAGGGCGCCGCCACGTGGAACGTCTACAAGACGGCCACGTCGTGGGACTCCCTGGGGTGTTCCACTGATGGTGTCGATTACACGTCGGTCAATGGCGTCGCCTTCAATCTTCCGTCGGGTACGGGCCAGAAATTCATCATGGGCCTGGGGACGCTGGCGCAGGATGCGCTGGACAATCGCCTGGGCGCGCTGTGTCTGTTTCTGCGACGCGACACGGAATCCGGAAGCACCGCCATGATTACCGCGAGGAGTGGCGAATACGGTACGGCGAGCCAACGCCCGACACTGACGGTCAACTACACGGCGGGGATTCCGATTCTCGGACGGCGACGGAGGGGAATGGTATGAAGGCGGAAAGTCGAAAACAGAAAACAGAAAGCCGAAAACGGAAAGTGGAGAGGAGTTGTCAGTTGCCAGTGGTCAGTTGTCAGTACGGCGACTCAAAACTGACAACTGAAAACTGATAACCGAGGATTGAACAATGCAAGGCGTGATTCTGCGCAAGTACGGTGCGGCGGCAACGATTAACTTCACGCTGGTGAAGCCGGACGGGGTCGACTTCGAGCCGGCGGCAACGTTCGCGGCCGGTGACCTGAAGATCATGAAGGACGAGGGCGTCGAAGCAAACACAACCAACCTGCCGGGTGACGAGGGGCAGGGGTATTCGCTCGTTTTGACGGCGGCGGAGATGCAGGCGGCGCGGATCGTGATCTATCTCGTCGATCAGACGGCCGGCAAGGTGTGGCTGGATGCGGCGTTGGTGGTCGAAACATACGGCAACGCGAGTGCGCAGCACGCGTTTGACCTGGGCGTTTCGCAGCAGCAGGTTGATGCGGTGAAGATCAGCGGAAGTGCGGCCGCGGCCGACAGTGTCGAGGCGAACATCGGGAACCTCGACGCGGCGGTGAGCGGAGTCGAGACGACGTCGGACAACGGCACGGCGCAGGGGGGCGGTTTGAATACGATTACCCTGCGGGCCGGCGCGTCGAGCGTGGATGACTATTACAACAACGCCGTCGTGGCCGTGACCGGGGGCACGGGTGTCGGACAGAGCGCGATCATCGAGAACTACACGGGAAGCACGCGCGTCGCGCAGGTCAACGGGACGTGGGCGACGCAGCCGGACGCGACGAGTCAGTACAAGGTGTTTCCGTTCGGATCGGTGCCGGGTGCCTCGGCGCCGACGGCGGGTCAGGTGGCGGACGCGGTGCTGGACGAAGTCGTGTCGGGGCATCAGTCGGCGGGATCGCTGGGGGCGGAGTTGCATCTGGGCAAGGCGATGCTGGCGAACAAGCGGGTGCATACGGTGTCGACCGGGGTGGATCAGGTGATGGACGATGACGGCTTCACGGTGTTGCGGACGATGACCCCGTCGGACGGCGGGAGCGATGTGATCGAGGTGAATCCGAGCTGAGGCGGTCCATCGCCGTCCGCGGATTGGGAGTGCCATAGTATGGCATCTGACTTGTTGACGAAGTGGCTGGTGCACTACGATCCGATTCATCGGGGGTACGCGCCGAATGGAATCGCGAACGGGGTGACCGCGACGGGGGGGTGGACGTTTCCGCGCGTCGGGGGCGGGTACAATCTGTATCGGGGCGTGGGGTCGTCCGAGGCGGTTGACTTCGATCATCCGGTGGGAGCGGCCGGCGGAGGCGCGTCGAGCGTGATGAACTTTTCGTGGCGGCCTCATGCGGCGTCGACGCGCTACTGCTACCGCGTGAAGTCGATCGGGGGCGGCGGCGTGGAGAGCGCGGCGTCGGTGCCGGCGGCGGTGGCGGAGTTCGATGCGTTGGGTGCGCTGGTGGGTCTTCGGCCAAACGGTCCGACGGGGTTCTTGGTCCGACCCGTTGCGGGAGGCAAGTTCGGGCTGCGGTGGGTGTACGTCTCGCGGTTTGAGGAAGCGGCGCCGGACCATTTTGCGGTGTTCCATGACGGGGGGACCGGGTCGGTGGATTACGCCACGGTTGTTGCGACGGTCCCGCACCGGTCGGGACGAGCGCATTACGGTTACACGTCCGCGGCGTTCGCGCACGACGCGCGGCGCGTTTGGGGTGTGCGGGCGGTGACGGCGGGCGGTGTGGACGACGGGAACGTGACGGTCGCGTTCGCGTGGGCGGACGCCGCGGCACCGGAGGTACACCCGCTGGTGCGGCTTGCCCGGGTGGTGCCGGAGGAGGATTGATCGGGATGGGGATTCGAACGTTATCGCGCCTTCGGGCGGACCAAGCGGCGTTGCTGGCGGACTACCGGGCGCGTCACGAGGACGGAGGCGGAATATCGGGAGCGGAGGAGGTTGCGGCGGTCGCAACGATGGCGAAAGTGTCAAGCGTTGTCACTTCCGATCCGACGTACGGGGCGCATCTGGTGGTGGACGCGCAGGAATTCTCGGGGACGCCGCGCGTTCCGTCGGCGGCGGCCAAGCCGTCGCTGCGGGCGTATCCGACTCCGAACCGGGTAGTGACGGATTACGCGGTGAACGAGTACGTGCAGCTGCAGACGGCGCGGGGGGCGCTGCTTGCGGTGAAGCTCGGCTGACCGGTTTTTCCTTCTCGCCGGAGTCGGACGGTTCGTTGCGGTGCGATATCAACAAGCTCGGGGACCGGAGGACCGTCCATTGATGAAGAAGTGTATCCAGACGATTGGCTGGGTGGTTGGTTGGTGTCTCGTGCATCGCGCCGGCAGCACGCGCCGAATCAGGTCGACCCGAATCGGCCCGGGACGGCAGCCTGGCGGCAGAACGAAAACGCCAACACCCAGCCACAGCACGGCAGCATCGAGATCGGTCTGCTCAAGCCGGGAAGTCCCGACTCGATGACGGTCGGAGGCCTGGTGCGCACACCCGTGTGCGCGGGCTCGGCTTTTGTGCATGGTGAGGCCGGCGTCTCGTTCGGCGAACGCGCATTCGACGGCTTTATCGACGCCCGCGTTGAGAGCACGAACGGCACCGATGTCGATCTCGGTCAGCCGCAGCCGACAAGTACGTACGGCCGGCGGCCGCTTCGGGCACGATTTCTGCAATTCGATGGGTCTTGTTCGGAATATATCAGTCGGCGGGTCAGCTTCATGGATCGGAGGTCGTGTTCGGAGGTGTATCGTGACGAGAGGAGCAGCGATGATCGCGCCGGCCCAAGGGAAGGTCGTAGGGATGGCGCGCCGGACAGGGCGAACGATCCGACCGTTTCGGATCGCCCCCGTCCTCAGTCGTCCGTACGGGACTGGTGTCCTGGGGCGTTGTGTTGAATCCGACGGTCGTTCGGTCCAGGGTTTGCGAGATTGGACCGGTGGAGTGCTTGATCACGACGATGTCACGCTGATGGCCGTCCAGCTTGATGAACATGGTGGGGCGCATGCCGAGTAGGCCGGACGAAATCGAAGCGGTCTTTTCGGAAAGGCAAGCCACCGATCGCCCGGCGGACGGCCCGGCACGGATCGGACCCACAAACGGCATGACGCCGGCGACCCGCGTAGGTCGCTCGGCGGGCGTCGTCAGGTGGATCTCGGCCGCGCTGATGGTCATCGCCGTGTTCGTGCTGATTGGTGCGTTGCCGGTGGTTCGGGGCATCGAAATGCTGTGGTCGAGCGTAGCCGACTTGGGATTTCTGCTTCGCGTCGGATTGCCTGTCACGGTCACGGTCGCGGTCTGCGTTTGGTGGCTCTCGCGCCGGGCGGTTGGCGAGCGGACGCGGCTTGCGGAGCCGCCGCGCGCGTCGGTGGAGCAGGCCGCCGCCGTGGCGATGGGTTGGCCGTGGGGAACGACCGTGTTGGCGGTCTTGTCCGCCGCGATGCTGGCGATAGCCGCCGGCACGTATGCGCGGCGCGACGCACTGAAGAACGTGTTCGGTCCCGCGCGGGTCACGCTCCACGAGGCGTATGAGCGCCACACGGATGGTCCGACGATTGAGCATTCCGCGTTCGATGCCTTGCTCGGCAAGCACGTCGACAAGGACGGATGGGTTGACTACGCGGCCTTTCGCGGTGACGCCGCAACGTTGGATGTCTACATCACGTTACTTGGTAAGGCGCCGTTCGCCGATCTCGGTCGCGACGAGAAGCTGTCGCTCCTCATCAACGCGTACAACGCCTTCACGCTGCGGCTGATACTCGATCACTACCCGGTCAAGTCGATCAAGGACATTCCCAGTGCCGAGCGCTGGGACGCAAAGCGTTGGCGTCTGGGCTCGATGACGCTCAGTTTGAACCAGATTGAGCACGAGCAGATCAGGCCGAGGTTTGCCGAGCCGCGTGTACACTTTGCGCTGGTCTGCGCCGCGATCGGATGCCCGAAGCTGCGCAACGAGGCCTATCGAGCGGAACGGATCGAAGAGCAACTGGAGGACCAGACGCGCTACGTGCATTCGCATGATCGCTGGTTTCGTTATCAGCCGGGTGCGAATGAGGTCTACTTGACGAAGCTCTATGATTGGTACGGCTCGGATTTCGCGCAGATCGCGGGCTCGGTGCCGCTGTTCGCTTCCCGCTATTCCACGCCGTTCAACGCAGCGCTTCGGGAAGACAAGCCGCCGCGAATTAGATGGCTGGACTACGATTGGATGCTCAATGACAGACGAAACGCTCGCTGAGTCTCGGCGACCGGACGGTGAGTTGGCGGGAGCGGCGCGGGCCGGCTGGGGCAGCCGGCGGCGCAGACTCTCGGGGCGATTCACTGGTGCGGGCGCTGGTGTAGCGTCTCAGCCAGATAGCATTTTGTCAGAACCGCGACCGTCAGGGAGCGGCAAAGAGAAACCGCTCCCTGACGGTTGCGGCTCGGTTCAGGAAAGTGTCATCCATTCTGAGACACTTCACTAGCGGGAACTCATCGTCCGGTCGGTGGTCACGGTGACCACGGCCGGGCTCGTGGTTTCGACGGCGATTTCGTCGGTGTGGCGTGGTCCGACCAGGAAGGTCTGGTGCCCGAGATCCGCGTTGTGGAGAACGTCCACCACATATACCCCGACGGCGTCCTTCGACGCGCGATAGGTGAAGGTGGCAAGGTAAGACCGGCGCGCGGTTGCGACGCTGCCGTGATTCAATCCGGCGAGCATTCGCGAGGTGTTCACGTTGACGGCATCAAACCTGTCCGCGTCGTTGGCGAAAACGGCGTCCTGGCGGTCGGCAACAGTAATGTCGATCAGATCGAGTCGCCCGGATCGCCCGCCGGTGCTGACCAACTCCAACTGATAGGCGGACAGCGCGCCTGCCGCTCCGTCGATGAACACGTCGACCTGGATCAACCCGCCGGGGGCGACCGCTCTCGCGCCAGCGACGGTGGTCAGCGCGGCGTGGCCGGTGACGTTCGGCTCGAACGATGGGCTCGGTACCGCGGGGCACGAGCAGAGGGTTGTTCCGGAGAACGCCGTCAGGGCGTGATTCGCGTCGTGGATGTTGCAGAATCCATCGGCCGCACAGTCGCCGAACGGGCCTCCGAGGTCGTGATTGAGCGCGTCGCACGGATTGGTGCCCGCGAAACAGGCCAGCGCGTGATTGCGGTCATGGACGTTGGCGAAGCCGTCCGGCGGGCAAGCGCCGAATGCTCCGCCCGCGTCGCCGAAGGGTCGGGCGGCATCGAGGCAGACGCCGGTCTGGCAGGCGTACCACGCGCAGAGATCGTCGGTGATGCCGTTGAGATCGGTGTCACCGCAATCCTCGACGACGGCGCACGGTGAGGTGCAAGTGACGGTCAACGTTCCGGCGCCGGACTGACCGGCGACGCTGCCGACTCGGATCATGACGACCTGGCCTTCGACCACGGTCGTCTCGATCGTCTCGCAGGCGGCGGGTGTGTTGACGCACTGGTCGAGTTGGCCGTCCGTCGGAACGCATCCCGCTCCTGGTGCGTAGACGGCGAGGGCGGTGTCGAAGGTGCAGTTGGTTTCGGTGCTGACGGCGAGATCGCCGGTGCAGGTGGCGGTGTAGGCGTACCAGATGTCGGCGCCGAGCGTGCCGCACGCGTGTGCGGTTCCGTCCTGATCGGCGCAGAGTGACGTGAAGTCTTCGGAGACGTCGTCTCCGCTGATGGGGTTCGCGTCGACGCAATCGTTGTTTGGGGCGCCGACGATGATGTCGAGCGGTTGGTAGGTTGCGTAGATCGGTCCCATCCCGGTCTCGTCAACTACGGCGCTTCCGCCGTTGGGCGGGGAGCCATCGGGAATGAAATCGACAGTGAACGCGTTGCACGCGTCCGACGAGGCCTCGAGCTGAAACTCGCCCAGGTATGCCAATCCGGTCAGGCTCGTTCCCTCGCCCAGGGGCTTGCTCGCGAGCATGGCGAACCCTTCGGGCAGGCCGATCTCGGAATAAAACGGTGGCACGGCTGCATCGGGGAAGAACACCCAGTCCGGGTTCGCCGTGTCGATGAGCACGGACACGCCGGTGCCCGCCCCGTCGACGTATGACACCGTGCCGGTGCCGCCGACCGGGGTGGCTGAGCCTGGAAGTGCTATCTGGTAGCCGCCGAGCAGTTGCGGTTCGGTGTCGGCCGCCCAGACTTCGATGTCGACGGTGGAGCCGGGCTGCATCGTAATGGTGGTGTTCTGGCCGGCGAGTGCGGTCGCTTCCTCGCCTGGGCGCACCATGAATACACGATTATCGCCGGGGTCGGGGACGCACGCTCCGGCATCGCAGATGCCGAACCCGCCGTCGCACGAGGTGCCGTCGGGTAGTGGTGTGAGCGAATCGCAATTGCCCGTCGCGCCGCCGGCGTTGCACGACGCGGTGTTGCACTCGTCGCCCGCGGCGGAACAATCCGGCGGCGTCCCGCCGGAGCACGCTCCGGTCTGGCAGGACTCACCAAGATTGCAGGGATTACCGTCATTGCATGTCGTGCCGTTGGGGATGGGAGTGATGATATCGCAGTTTCCGTCCGCTCCTGTGTCGTCACACGATGCGGTGTTGCACTGATCGCCGGCTGCCGAGCAGTTCGGCGGGCCCCCGCCCGCGCACGTTCCAGCCAAGCATATCTCGCCAACGTTGCAGGCGGCGCCATCGTCGCACGACGTACCGTTGGTGACCGGCGTCAGAATGGTGCAGTTGCCTAATGGACCCGTGATGTTGCAGGACGCGGTGTTGCACTGGTCGCTCGATCCGCTGCAGTCCACCGGCGTTCCGGCGCAGACGTTGGGACCGGTGCAGACGTCGTTCAACGTGCAGGGATTCCCGTCGTCACAGGGGTCGGTACACGGCTGGCAGAGCACGTCCCAGACTTCGAATGCGTCCACGCCGGCTTCGACGACGGAGCCGGAGCCCAAGTCTGAAGCGTGGTACCGCACACGGGTTTGCGCGGCGGGAGTGACAACGTCTGAGACGCGGAAGGTCCTTACGAACCACCCGCCGCCGACCTCGGCGCCGGTCGGTCCGACGGTCTCGACGTTGACCCAACTCGCGCCGTTGTTGCCGGACGCTTCGACCACGAAGATGTCCGCTTCGGGGGCGGCGCCATTCGTGTTGGAATACCAACGGGCGTAGTTGATGCGTGGATCGATGAGTGTGGACAGGTCGATGGCGCCGGACATGAGTGTCGTCGTGCCGCCGTCGACGTCGGAGTTACCGTCGACGTTGTCCGTCAGCCAGCATTGCCCGGAACCGTCGTGGTCGGCGGGGGGGTCGCCCCGGTCACCGCCGCCGATCGGGGTGCCGCGATTCCATTGACCATCGGTCGCGTTTCCGGACACGGTCCACCCGGGGTTTGTCTCGAAGTCGTATGAGAGCACGAGGGTCATTCCCGTTGCGGATGTTGTGGAAAAAACGCTCGAAGGCGCGCCGGGGGGATCGGTGAATGTGGATCCGCCGACGGCGTCGGCGCTGACGTAGTACTGGATCGTCTCGCCGCAGTCCGCCCCGGGCAGGGTGGCGTTGTACTGGTTCGCCACGATCTGGCTCATGGCGACGGTGGTGAACGGTCCGCTGTTGCCGATGCGGTAGCTGACCGTTCCGGAGCCGGCGATGGGAGTGCCACCCAAAGACACTACGTCCACGCGGATGTCCACCGGCTGGTTGGGGATGACGGTCTCGGGGCGGCCGTTGGGATATGAGAACCCGATCGGATCAAAGGCGGGGCAATTCATGCCGTGGGCCCCGAAGCCGGTGCAGATTTCGCCGGAGTGCGGCGTGCCGTTGTTGATGTTGGCGTCGTCGTCGTCGAGCGTGAGGTAGTCGACGGTGATGTCCGAGGCGATCCCCGAGCCCGTGTGAAGCAACATTGAGTCGATCGCGAGCGGGGAGAGGATGTCGATGTACGTTAGCGGATTCGAGATGGCCAACTGGTTTCTGGTGTCCCAGACACACCCGGAGATCAACTGTCCGCAGTCGTGTATCTCGCTGCCGCAGGTCGAGCAGGCGGCCGCGGCGTACTGGCAAGTGTTGTCGGCGTCGCGGAGGGCGTCTGCCAGATTGCACGAGCCGAAGAACCCGACGCCCAACTCGGGCACGTCCAAGATTAGCACGGACATGACGTCACCCATGCCCTCGCCGTATTCCCCTTGCCCGCTGCCGGAGACCTGGACCAGATGGTGGCCGTACTCGTGGTACACGACCGATGACCACGCGGTGTTGGGGCGCGAGGGGCCCGAGGCGCAGAACCGGAGGTTGTTGCCCTGGTATTGGGCATTGCCGGGGCAGAAGGTGTTCGCGGGCTCATTGACGGTGATGCTGAATTCCGTCTGACCGCCGATGGTGGGGTAGCTCGGGTTGTAAAAGAGTGTGAAGTCGCGCACGATGTTGGCGCTGACGAAGGCGTTGACCTCGGCGCGAATGAACTCGTCGTTGTTTGCCTGGTTGTGCACGAAATCGGCCGGACCGGGTGGAATGACGTTTTGGGAAAGCACGGTACTCGCCCCGCCGAGGTTGTTCACCACGAAGCGCTGACCTCGAACCGGTGATTGCACGGTGACCTGTGCGGTGCCTGCGTTTGGAATCACGAAATCACCGTTGACGTCGGCGAAGACCTGCGTGGCGCCGATGTTGGCGCGAGCGTAGAACATTGGCGTTATCGCCTCGGCGGCGCAGATGTCGGCGCCGGGACCCTGCGAGGCCATCCCGCTGACGTTGCCGGCAACGTCAAGGCTCAGCATCTGATCCTCCTGGTAGAGGATTTGCCCCGTCGCGGCGTCGGTGATGAACAGCCACTTCTCGACGTTGGCTCCGGTTCTCGTGCCACTGTCGCCGATGAACTCGTACGCGACTGTCGGCGCGACGATCATGCCGTCGACGCCCGCCCAGATGACCAACTCGGGGGGCGTGAAGTGGGTCAACCCGGCAATGGCTTCCTTCGCGGCCGCGATTCCCTTGGCTGAATCGCGCGCGGCGTGCGGGTTCGGTGCGAAACTGCCCAAGTCGCGAAGGCCGTTGGCGGCGAGCACGAGCGGGTGGCCCGGCTCGTTGCGAACGAGCAGCCTCAAGTCGGCGCGAAACACCGGGATATCCGACTTCCGTTGGGTGTAGTAAACGAGTGTGAACTTGTACTGCCCCGTGTTTCGATCGTACATCAACGGTTGCGTGTGACGCCGGTCAGCGAGTGGGCCGCGGGGGTCGAGCGAATCGGCGGAGACGCCGAGGATCGCCGCGTGCCGTTGACGGAATCGTTCGGCGGTGTCCTCGGGGCTGGCTCCGCGCGCCATGACGGTGCCGTAGATGCGGGTGGTGCGTTCTTCGACGTTCAGGAAACGCGCCTCGGGGTATTGCGTCTCAAAGGCGGTTACCGCCGCCTGTCTATCCATCGCGGTGCGATTGGCTTCCTCCGGCTCGGCAGCCGAAACCTGAATCCCGTACGACAGCAGACAATAGACGGATACTACCGCTGAACCGGTGATCGCTTTCATCGTGTACTCCGGTGAATAGACTCGTGCAGCGCGCGAAACCACGACGCGTGCCACCGTGTGTTGTGAAGGACCGTCGTTCCCCTGCATGCCGCTTTTCCCGGACGTCATCATACCACGTGATGCTCACGGTTCCAACCATGAATGTGAGGAACGTGGTCCTCGGGTTCTCGATCGCGAGAAGCTGCAACTTGCCGCGGGCGAGAAGCGGTTGACGTGGTCCCGTCACGGAATCGTCGCGGATTGAGCGCTGCCTTGGCGCTGGCGGGCGAGGGATTGGAGTTCGTCGCCGTAGCGGTCGGTGACGCGTCCCATGAGGAACATCTCGAACCAACTGACGATGTGGTCCAGGCGCTCGATGCGCAGTGACGGCGTTCCGGCGCGTGACAGACCGTGGCTCTCGCCGGGAAAGCGCACCATGGTGACGGGCTTGCGCAGGGCGATCAGGGCGCGGAACATGGCTTCGCCCTGGGAGATCGGCGTGCGGTAGTCGTTCTCCGAGTGGATGATCATCAGGGGCGTGTCGATTCTCTCGACGTAGGTGAGCGGCGAGCGGCTCGCGTACTCGTTCGGATCGAGGAACGGCGCGCTGCGGAACCAGGTCGGTGTGAACAAGGTGAAGTCGGTGGTGTAGTAGAAACTGCTCCAGTCTGACACGCATCGTTGTGTGACCGCCGCCGCGAAGCGGTTCGTTTGGGTGATGGCCCAGTTGGTCAAGAGACCGCCGCCGCTGCCACCGGTGATGCCGATCCGGGCATCGTCGACGAAACCCTGCTCGACGATGTGGTCGACGCCGGCTAACAGGTCCTTGAAGTCGTCGCCGGGATAAGCATGTTGGACCAGGTTGCCGAAGGTCTGCCCGTAGCTCGTGCTGCCGCGCGGGTTGAGGTAGAGGACCACGAATCCTCTTGCCGCGAGAAGCTGGAATTCCTGGTAGAACCCATACCCGTAGGCCATGTGCGGACCGCCGTGGATCTGGAGGATCATGGGGTGCTTTGTGGTGGGGTCGAACGCGTGCGGCTTCATGACCCAGCCTTGGATCTCGAGGCCGTCGAAGCTTTCGTACCAGAACTCCTCGGGCTCGGATCGGTCGACGTCCGCGAGGGAATCCGAGCCGATCGGCAGGATGGATCGCGGTGTCGAGCCGTAGTCGTAAACGTAGAGATCGCCGGCGCTGGTTGGGCTGGCGATGAGAAGGGCGAATCGCCGGCCGTCGTGCGTGGCGCTCCACGAGACGACGTCAAGATCGCCGGTCACGAGGTCCTTGACCGAGCGCTTTTGCAGGTCGATCTCGACGAGCGGGCAGCGACCTTGTCGGGAGATGCGGGTGATGATCGCGTCGCCGTCGCGTACGAACCGAAGGTGTTCCGATCCGCGCGCGATGGGAGCAACGGCGTCCGCGCCGATCGAATTGCCGAGCGTGAAATCGTAATCGGAAGTGACGTTTGCTACGTCGTTATTCTTCATCACGAGCAAGTCGGTTTGATTGTACGAGCGGACGCGTCCCGCGGGCGTATCGTACCCGAGTGCGGCGATGGTTGTGCCGTCGCCGCTGACGACCGGTGATGCGAGTGGTCCCCTTACGTCGCATACGCGCGTCATCGCACCGCCCGCGGCCGGCATCGCGAAGATGTCAGCGTCTTGCCGGCCGAACCACGGCTCGGTGCGACGATCGGAGACAAAGTACAGCGTCTTTCCGTTTGGCGAGAAAACGGGGCTCCGCTCATCGAACACGCCGCTGGTGAATTGAATCGGCTCGCCGTCATCGATGGATATCGACCACAAGTGGCTTCGTTTCTCGGGGTCGATTAGTCCGGGCTGCCCTTCACGGCGGAACACAGGGCGAGTTACCACCACGGCGCGCTGGTCCGTTGCGGGCAACAGCGAAGCGAGATTGTCCGGTGTGACCGGTGGCTCCTGGCTCGACGCGAACACGATGCGGGCTCCGTCGGGCGACCAGATGAACGGTCCCGCGCCTGCCTTGAGGGAAGTCAGGCGGCGCGCTTCGCCGCCGTTCATTGGCAGGAGGAAGATATGAGATCGCGTTTTTGGCGGCCTGGCCGGTTGCGTGACGGTGCCACGCGGTTCGTTCTCGACCTCGCGAAGAAACGCGATGAAACGCCCGTCGGGTGACCATCTCGGATGACCGTCGCGACCCGAGAAGGTGAGCGGTCTTGCGTCGCCATCGGCGGTTCTGACGATCCACAGGTTTCCTTGGTAGTCGTCGCGGTCACGGTCGACGGTGATCCGCACGAAAGCGATATGGGCTCCGTTGGGCGATATCCGCGGGTCGGCGGCCCAGGTGAGCCGTCGCAGCGTGGTGGCCTCCATGGGGTCGGAGTTGACCTGTGTCGCGGCTACGCCCATGAGGATCACCGCCCAGACGGTGGACCTCCTTGTTGTACGGATGGCTCGTTTCACGCGTTTCTCCAGCCGAATTCCCGAGACCGTAAGTGTACCGCGCCAGGGCTCGCTTCGGGAGTCCTCCGGGAGGCGGTCGACGTGCTGATTACGCGGTCCGCGACACTCCATCCTGGCTCCCGGGGTGTCGATGGTCGGTGGCTGGAAGAAAAAGTGTTGGAATCTCAAGTTGTGTGCTTGACGGCTGATCGGGCGACGTTATGCTTCCCGGGCTCCGGTGTGAACGCGGTTTCGCGACCGCCTCCGCCGGGTAGTA
>JAJDDR010000044.1 GCA_029260255.1 Phycisphaerae bacterium | reverse complement strand
TGCCTGGGCCGCGCAACAGCATGCCGCCGGAGTTGTGGTACGACTGCACCGCGGCGACGTTCGGGTGTTCCACGAGGAAGCGGCCGATACACTCCGTCTCCGGGTACGAAAACGGATAGTCGCCCGCGCCGTACTGAATGTGTCCGGGCTGCCAATCGGCTGGCCAGTTGCGGTTCATATCGTACCCGCCGGCGCCGTCCTCGTTCACTTCTCCGTCACCGTCGTTGTCGATGCCCTCGGAGCCGAGTCGGGTGTACTCACCCGTCTCGTCGGGCGGCACGCGCTCGAAGATGCGCGGATCACTCACGGAGCGCCGCCAGCGGCCGTTCGTGTCCTTCTTCCACATGGTGGTGATGGAGCCGTCTCCGTCGAGATCGTCGGAGCCATCTTCATCATATTGGCCGTCGTAGTCGTTGTCGGTCGGCTTCTGACCGCTCCGGGAAGAGTGCGGCGAGTTCGGAGCGTCGAACCAATACGCCCGCCCGTCCGGATTGACCATCGGGACGATGTAGAACGAACGCTGGTCGACCAGCTCAGTTATCTTGTCCAGCGTCCCGTAGTTTGAGACCAAATACCAGATGGTATAGAGGCACGTCTCGGTTCCCTGCACTTCGTTGCCGTGCACATTGGCGTCTATGTAGATGGCCGGCTTGTCGCGGTCGGACCCCGTCCGCGGGTTGTTGACCGTCATCAGCCACATGTCGCGACCCTGAACGCTCTTGCCGATCGATTCGACTGTGAGCAGTTCCGGGTAGACTCTTTCGAGTTGCCTCAGTGCCGCGACGACTTCATCGTAGTTGTAGAAGCGGTTGAACGGAAGATCCACACGACTGCGAGCGTGCTGCTGCGCCACGGCCGACTCCGGCGAAAATGCGCCGTGCAGCACCAGAGGCAAGAGCAGTGACGTTGCCCGTGTGAGCTTCATGGTCTCGCTCCGGTACTCGATTCGGGTGTCGACGGGAGCGGAACCGCCACGTCGAAATCACCGTGTTTTTCGCTCGTAATGGCAATCTCAACGGCACCACGCTCGCCGGGGCGAACAACCCAGCGCAGCTCGTACCAGCCGCCGCTGCCTTCGATTCTCCATACCTTGTGGACCCGCTTCCCACCGAGGATGGACGATCCGTCGACATCCGGAGTGACCACGATCGGCCGGACCCTTCGGTTCTGCTCGGCGATCGCCAAGCCCGTCGGAAAGTACCCTCGGTTGGTGAGGAGCGCTTTGATCTCATACACGCCGTCGTGCCGTTTGATGGCTTCGACGTTGTCGAGTGATACACTCGGGAAGCGCTCGCCGAGATCCAGCAGAAACCCAAGCTGTTTCTCGACCATTGCATCAATCGCCTCGGCCGGTGGGTTGGTCCGGAAGTACGGCACGAAGCCGCCGATCTCGACGGTCCCGAGATCAGGATGCTCATACGGCGTCCATTCGACGAAACCCGCGCCGTCCCGCGACGCGTCGCTGTACTTTAGCCAAGCGAGGTTGTCCTCGAACGCTTCGTCCTTGTCGTCTTTTCCCTTACCGCTGCCCTTCTCCTTGCGCTTCGGCTTCTCCGCGTCGTCCTCCGCTTCCGCATCCGCCGGGTCGTCTTCACCTTCATCGCCGTCGGCGTCCGGGCGTTGCCATACCGACGTCGCGAACGAGGGAATGCCGTACTGAGCATACAGCCACGCAAAGAACGCGCCGTCGCTCGGCGGGTTGGGTGCCGTCTCGATGCCGGTCAGTTCCTTGAAGCGGTCGGCGATGTGGCCGTAGACGGTGACGTCATCCTTGTGCAGACTGAGCGGCGCCTTGTCGGTGTGGTCCATCTTGCCGCTGTCGTCAATCTTGAGCAGGTTGTTGTGACGCCCGTAGGTCACGGCGATGGCAATACGCGGATGCGCCAGGACGAATTCGATGAGTGCGCGAGTCTCCGGTTCGCTGATCGGATGCGGGCCAACGTGCGTCTCATGCTCCTGATACCCATGGGGGAAGTTCGCATTGAGATCGACGCCGCCTTCGGGATCCTCCCCGTACTCCCCGTCGCCGTCGTTGTCCAATCCTTCGGTGTAGATCTTGTGGGTCGCTCGCTGTCCCTTGGGGCTGCTGGCCTTACGCATGAGGCGCGGCTCGTCGGCATCGGGCAGATGGTCTCCCTTCGGATCGAGCCGCCGCATCTGCGTGATCAACCCATCTCCGTTCAGATCCTCCGGTCCGTCTTCGTCGAATCCCCCGTCGCGATCATCGTCCGTGGGGCGTGGTGCAAACCGAGTTTCGATTTGCGGTGTCGCAAAGAAACGCGCCTGCGCATCCGGGTTGACGCACGGGATCACGAAGACGGTGTGTTCGCTGAGCAGCCTGCTCACCGCTGCATCGCGGGCGCCGTGCAACTCGATAATATTCGTAGCGACCTGGAGTGCAACCTCCGTGCCCACGAGATGATCTCCGTCGAGACCGGCTGTGATCAGAAGGGCGGATCGCTCCTGCGGCGGTTTCGCGCCGGGAGCCGCGAGCGTGAGAACTTGCAGCGCGCGGCCTTCGCGGCTGGTTCCGAAGCTGTTCAGGCTGGCGGCTTCGCAGTTGGCGGCGATTGTCTCTAAAAACCCTTGCAGTTCATCCGTCGCGTGATACCGCGCGGGCAGAGGGTCCGCGGTCCCGCAGTATGCTGCGAGGGCTAGAATGACGGCTTGATGCATTGCGGAGACCACCTTGACAGCATTCGGCGTCGTCGGTCGGGGAGCTACGACGCATCACCACGGTTCGGAAGGCCCACGCCACGCAGGATAGTCAAAAGCCGCATTCGATACAAGTGCCGGCGTAAGCCGCTCCTGTCATTCCGAGCGCAGCGAGGAATCTAGCCGGAATGTCCTTCCCACCAGATTCCTCGCGGAGTTTATGCCGAGCACAGGCGAGGTGCTCGGAATGACGACGGTGTGGATCGCCGTTCCAAGTGAGCCATGCACGTACCAATGCCACCCAGAACGGGACGCACCACGAACCGCGACGTCAGTAGTTGTAATGGCTGAAGTAGTGATCGAGAATAGCACCGTCGACGTTGAAGACGTGCGCGATCAGCGCCGCGCGCATCCACATGCCGTTGCGCATCTGGTCCCAGTACTTGGCCCGCGGATCGCTGTCGTAATAGGTGTCCAACTCGGTGCGTCGCGGGAGCGGGTGCATGATGGCCAGGTCCGGCTTCAGACGCGATTCGATGTCCCGCGTGAGTGAGAAACGGCTGAGATCAATCGATCCGGACTCACCGGCCTTGTCGTGCTCGTCCTGGACGCGTGTCATGTAGACGGCATCGCATTCGCCGATGACCTCCGGAAGGTCGAACTTGAGTTCGTGCTCGATGTCGTAGCGCGACAAGTGTGCGAGAATGTCCTCGCTGATCTGCAGTTCCTCAGGTGCCACGAAGAGCAGGCGCACGCCCGGGTATCGCGTCAGGAGGTAGGCCAGCGATCGTACGGTCCGGCCTCGCTTCAGGTCTCCGACGAACGCGATCGTTTTGCCGTCGAACAGATTGCGCTCGGGATCGAGGCGGATGCGTTCGGCAAGCGACGGGGAGAAGCACCGGTACAACGTGTAGATGTCCAGCATCGCCTGTGTCGGGTGTTGGTCCTTACCCGATCCGCCGTTGATCAGCGGGATGCATCGGCGCATGGTGTTGAGCTTGTTGGCCATTGTCTCGGCGAATCCCTCGGACGGGTGGCGCATGATGATGACGTCGAAGTACTGGCTCAACACGCGCACGGTGTCCTCTTCGGTCTCGCCTTTGACTTCCGACGAGGTTGACGAATCGCGCACGTCGTTGTGCGGCATCCCGAGGACCTGGCACGCCGCCGAGAACGACAGAAACGTCCGCGTGGAGGGCTGAATGAAGTAGAGCATCGCCCGCTTGTGGGACAGCAGGGTGTTGAGAAAGCGGGCCCCGGCGCGGGCGTCGGCGATGATCCGCGTCATCTCCGCGATGCGGCACAGATGGTCGATCAACTCGCGGTCGAACTGCTGGGCGAGTATCACATGAAAGAGACGATCGTCGCGGTTCAGAAGCCGCACACGACGCTTGGTCGGGAGGTTCGTCGGATCCTCTTCTGCAACGTCCATTCACACTTCCCTTTCACGCGCGAGCGCCGTGCGTGTTGACACACCTCGCCTAACAAGTGCTCGTCCGAACGGCACGCGCCGCCCCGCAATGTTCCCTGGCAAGGGCGTATTACAGCCTCTCCACACGCACGTGTCAACTCGCCGGTTGTGAACGCGTCGAGGCTGGTCTACGATCTCTCGCCATGCGCTGGCTTGCCGATCTGCTCTATCTTCTCGCGGCGATCACGTACCTCCCGATTCTGGCGTATCAGATGATCAGGCAGGGCAAGAATCGGCGCGGCTGGCGCGAGCGGTTCGGGCATGTTGATGTGCCACCCTGCACCGAACGCCGCATCTGGGTCCACGCCGTGTCGCTGGGCGAGGTGAACGCCGCGCGCCAGCTCGTGGAGTCGCTCGAAAAGAGGTTTCCGCGGGACCGGATCGTGGTCTCCACGACAACCGATACCGGGTACGCCCGGGCGTGCGAACTCTACGGCGACGAACGCGTGTTTCGCTATCCACTCGATTTTAGCTGGGTGGTCCGGCGGGCGCTGAGGCGGATCGACCCGGCGATGATCGTCCTCGTCGAACTCGAAGTGTGGTACAACGCCGTACGCATCGCCACCCAACACGGCGTCAAGATCGTCGTTGTCAATGGCCGGCTCACCGAGACAAGCGCCTCGCGGCTCGCGCGGCTGGGAGTATTCTCCCGCAGCATGTTCACGCGGCTCGAATGGGTCGGCGCTCAAGACGAAACCATCGCCGCCCGGTTCGAGCGACTGGGCACGCCGAAGAGCCGGATTCGGGTAACCGGTTCCATGAAATGGGACACGGCCACAATCTCCAACCATGTCGACGGGGCGGACGGACTCGCGCGAGCACTCGGGATCACCCAGCAGACCCCGCTCTGGGTATGCGGCAGCACCGGACCCGGCGAAGAATCGATCATCCTCGACGCGTACCGAATGATCATCGATGCCGGTGGGGATCTGGCGCTCGCCATCGTTCCGAGGAAGCCGGAACGATTCGATGAGGTTGCCCAGTTGATCGAGCGCGAGGCGTTTCGTTGCGTGCGGCGCACCGCCCTTCCCGACGGCTCTGTTCCGGAGCATGCGTCCAACCGACCGTACGTCTTCCTGGGCGACACGATGGGCGAATTACGAAAGTTCTACGCATTGGCCCGCGTCGTGTTCGTTGGCCGATCGCTCGTGCCGATGGGAGGGTCGGACCCGATGGAAGTCGCGGCGCTGGGCAAGCCCGCAGTCGCCGGACCCTACCTCGACAACTTCGAGGTGGCGGCCGAAGCGCTGCGCGACAAGAACGCCTTACGAACCGCGTCCAACGCGGAGGAACTGGCACGAGAAGTGCGAGGGATAATCGCAGACCCTGGGGACGCCCGCAAGATCGGCGAGACTGCCCAGCAGGTCGTCCGGGACCACCAGGGTGCCACGAAAGCGACCGTCGATGCGCTCGCCCGGCTCGTAGACGACGCAAGCACGATCTGAGGTCAAGATCGGCTCGTTCGACGGTCGACGAAGCTTGTGCAACCGCGGTCCGCAGGATTACACTTGTGCCAATCGTTGCGGTGGGTCGGTTCCCAAGGAGAAGAGGAATATGAGTGCGCCTGATACCATCATGTCATCCATGGTCGAGACTCGCGAATTCCCGCCGCCGGGAGGTTTCGCCGCCCAGGCACACATCGGCAGCGTCGCTGAGTACGAGCGCATGTACAAGCGCTCGATCGAAGATCCCGAGGCGTTCTGGGCCGAGGTCGCCGAGAACTTCCATTGGTTCCGCAAGTTCGACAAAGTCCTCGATTGGAGGTGCCCGAACGCTCAGTGGTTCGTCGGCGGCAAGACCAACGTCGCCTACAATTGCCTCGATCTTCAGATCGAGCGGGGTCGCGGCAATCACACGGCCATCCTGTGGGAAGGCGAGCCCGGCGACACGACCACACTCACTTACAGCGAGCTTCGCACCGAGGTCTGCAAGTTCGCCAACGCCCTCAAGAAACTCGGCGTCAAGAAGGGCGACGTGGTCACCATCTACATGCCGATGGTCCCCGAGTTGACCGTGGCGATGCTGGCCTGTGCCCGCATCGGAGCACCACACAGCATCATCTTCGGCGGGTTCAGCGCTACGGCCATCGCGGACCGCGTTCACGATGCAAACAGCAAGATCATCATCACCGCCGACGGCGGCTGGAGGCGTGGCAAGATCGTGCCGCTCAAAGACAACGTCGACGCAGCCGTTGAACAAGGCACGTCCGTCGAGACCGTCGTCGTCCTGAAACGCTGCGAAAACGAGATCAAGTGGACCGGCGGGCGCGATCATTGGTGGCACGACCTCGTCGAAGGCGAGGCGGATGCCTGCGAACCCGAACAGTGCGACGCCGAAGATCTGCTCTTCATCCTGTACACCTCGGGCACCACCGGCAAGCCGAAGGGCATCATGCACACCACGGCCGGGTACATGGTGTACACGGCATACACCGCCAAGATGATCTTCGATCTCAAGCCCGACGACGTTTACTGGTGTACCGCGGACATCGGTTGGATCACCGGACACAGCTACATCACCTACGGTCCGCTGCAAAATGGCGTCACCGTCTTGATGTACGAGGGAGCTCCGAACCAACCCGATTGGGGCCGCTTCTGGGAAATCGTCCAAAAGCACAAGGCCACCATCTTCTACACCGCGCCCACCGCGATAAGGGCGCTCGCGCGGCAGGGCGACGAGATCCCCGCGAAGTACGACCTTTCCAGCCTGCGATTGCTCGGTTCCGTCGGCGAGCCGATCAACCCCGAAGCCTGGATGTGGTACTACGAGAAAATCGGCCGCAAGAACTGCCCCATCGTCGACACCTGGTGGCAGACGGAGACCGGTGGCATTCTCATCTCGCCGCTGCCGGGCGCGTTCACGCTCAAACCGGGCTCCGCGACAAAGCCGTTCTTCGGCATCGACGCCGCGGTCATGGACTCCGCCGGGGTCGTCCAGCCGGACAACGCGGGAGGGCTCCTCGTCATCCGAAAACCCTGGCCGGCCATGTTACGCGGCATTTACGGCGACATGGAGCGCTATCAAAAGCAATACTGGTCGCAAATCGACGGGAAGTACTTCACGTCGGACGCTTGCCGGCGGGACGAAGACGGCAACTTCTGGCTCATGGGGCGCGTCGACGACGTGATCAACATCTCCGGTCACCGCATCGGCACGGCCGAAGTGGAGTCGGCACTGGTCTCTCACCCAGCCGTCGCCGAGGCCGCCGTCGTCGGAATCCCCCACGAGATCAAGGGGCAGGCGCTGGCCGCGTTCGTCGCGCTCCAGGTGGGGCGGGCAGCCGGCGACGATCTCAAGAAGGAGCTCCTCAAGCATGTCGGTACTCAGATCGGCGCGATCGCCAGACCCGATCAACTCCGCTTCACCGACGCGTTGCCCAAGACGCGCTCCGGCAAGATCATGCGGCGTCTTCTCAAGGAGCTTGCGTCGACCGGCGAAGTCAAAGGCGACACCACGACGCTCGAGGATTTCAACGTCATCGCCAGCCTCCGCGACGACGACTAACGCGGCGCCTGTACCTGCGCGATTCTCGGTAGTCGAACAAAGAGCCGCCCCGCCGGAGACCGCAGATGCCCCGCGCTCGCTCTGTACCTGAGGGTTGGAAACACTCACCGAAAAGTAGCTGAAAAGTAGCGTGTACCAGCGGAGCAAGCGGGGGGTTCAGGGTGGGGCGGGCGTTTCGCCCGCCGGTGTGCCACTGCGGCGCCTCCCCTGAGCGCAGCAGAAGGGTCAGCAGTGCTCCGGACGGAACCGTCACCTCGCGAACGCACTGCTCAAGAGCAGTGGTACCCGATGGCGATCGGCTGATGCTCAACGGGGATCAACACCCTACCGGTCTAACCCGGTCCGGTGAAGTTCTGTTGCATGATGGCGAAGTCAAGCAAGTCAATATCGCAATCGGAATCAAGATCGCCGAGCGGACGGCCTTCGGCGTCGACACCTCCGGGCGCGGGCACGCACGGGCATACGTCCTTGACGTCGAAAACCCCATCGCCATCGCAGTCCGGCGCATCGAGCACCAAGTCGTCGATACCGTAACCGCCGCATCCCTCGATACCTTCACCGGTGAGTTCGACTCTCACAATCTCGTCAGCCGACACGGACCAGTCCAAGTCGAGACCAGCTGGACCTTGAGCCCCTACTCGGGAATGTTCGTCAACAACGGCACCTGAAGCGTCGTAGGCTTGCAGTTTCAGATTGGCGCCTCCAGGGTTACAGGTCTCGCCATCCTCGAGGAGGTCCAGCGTGGTTAAGCCGAATGATGTAACGGGCGCATCAAGTTCGAAGATAATCGGCTCCGCTTCGGGAAACGTCACTCCGGGCGAGACACTCGTCGGTCTCCGCCCGGTCGAACTTCAACCGGCTGCCGGTCATTCGCCGTCACTGCCCTCGGATTCGAGTTGTTGCATCGCTTCCAGATCGAAGTAACGCTCGCCGCACGCGGCGCACACATCGGCCTTGACGCCGGTCACCTTCCGTCCGTCCCGCAGTCGAACCGACACCTTTTTGGATTGGACGCGTTGTGACCCACACGAGACGCAAACCTTCAGCCCGGGGCGTTTACTCGCCGAGCGTGGCGATCTTCGCGGAGACGAAGATGTAGAAGACTTCGTGTTCCGCCTGCCGGACGATGGCTCCTTTTGTGTAGATAAGCGTCCCGTCGTAGCTGAAGCTTTTGATGACCTAGAGTTTCTCACCTGCATAGCGCTTGGCGCGGCTGCGCGACCGAAGAGTCTTCGCGATGGCCTGGGCATTGACGATTGATTCGACCACCTCGCCCACGCCCAATCCGCCGGTTTCCATTTCCTCGCGAGCCTTTTCGGTGAACCGTATCCATCCCCGTACCACCAACCGCTTGATTTGAAGCAGTACGTCCATCCACTTGCATCCTAACCGGTGAGACGCTGCTAATCAACCAAGGGGGAGAGAACGGGGCCAGCCGGGGCCGGCCGGCGGCTGGCCCTTCTCCGTACGCGCCGGTAGAATCCCGCCCGTTCAGGACGGTGCCGTTACGACCATGCAGCTAAGGGGGAATCACATGGAGCCTATCGAAATCACCGCGGTCCTGGTGCGTTGGATACACCTCTCGGCCGTCGTCGTCGCGATCGGCGGCGCGGTGTTCATGCGGTTCGTCCTCATGCCGGCCGCCCACGCCGCGCTGTCCGACGATGCAAAGAAGCAACTCCACCCGCGGCTCGTGGGACGCTGGAAGCACTTCGTGCATGTGAATGTCACGCTGCTGTTTCTGACCGGCGCGTTCAACATCTACATGGCGGTGCGCGACGGCGTACATCCGATGCCCTACCACGCGATCCTCACCGTGAAGTTGATTCTCGCGCTCACCGTCTTCTTCCTCGCCATCGCATTGACCGGAACCGGACCGGGCTTCGCCAAGCTTCGAGCCCAGCGGGCGAAATGGATGACGGTCTTCGTCGTGTTGGCAGCGATTATCATCCTCCTGTCCGGTGTGCTGAAAGCGGTACACTTCTCAGCCGTCGCTTCGTAACGGCAGATCGCCGTGCTTCGCCCGAACGGCCTGCCGATAGAGTGGTTATGGGCGTCGGGTTATCGGGCCGTCGATTTCGACTGCCGCGCAGCCATTCGCGCGGAACTGGCACTTCCCTCCGGCCGATACCAATGAACAGCAGGCTGACACACGAAGATGTCGGCGGAACTCTCGAGAGGAGAAGACGGTTGGCCCCTACGGCGACGGCATCCCCAAAAAAGCCCTTTGACATTCAGGCCGCGTCCGAGGCGGTGGGTGTTCGCCCCGAGACCGCGGTGCGATTGATGCAGCTTGCCCGCGATCCCGACGCGACGACCGAGCAACTCGAGGAGATCATCGATGCCGATCCCAGTATGGCCATACGCACGCTCAAGCTGGCCAACTCCGCGTTGTACGGCATGCGGAGTCGCATCTCCCGCATCGAGCGGGCCATCATCATGCTGGGCCGCGAGAACGTCGCGAAGCTCGCCGCCTCCACATCGGTCGAATCGGCGTACAAGAACGTGTCGATCGACGCACCGGGAATCACACCCGACACGCAATGGCGTTTCAGTGCGTCGGTAGCGTTCGCGACGGAACTCATCGCCAATGAGTGTCACGGCTTGACATCCGTTGCCCGGCGGAAGCTCTGCGCCGAAGCGTTCGTTACCGGACTCATCCACGACATCGGCACAATCGTTCAGGCGAAGCTCTCGCCGAAGCCCTTCGCTGCTGCCGTTGCCGCGTCCTTGAAATCGGGAGTCCCCCTGATCAACCACGAGCGAAGGCTCATCGGCATCGACCACGCCGACATCGGAATGCGCTTGGCGGAGCACTGGGCTTTGCCCGCGGATTTGATTCAGGGCATCGGCTTCCACCACGACCCGCTCAGCGCGGACACCGAGATCCGCAACCTGGCCTGCGTGATACACGTCACGGTTCAGCTCGTCCGCAAGGCCGACGTCGGCTCCTTCGATGGGGACACCGACATGGTGAACCTCGAACCGGCCATGGAGCACCTTCATGTCGATTCGCGCAACACCGACAAGCTGGTCGCCTCCATCCGGGAACGTCTGAGCTCGATTCCGATCTGAGACTATTCTTCGACGAGCGTTCTCAGGCGCCGCAGGTTCACGCGGTCCAGGTCCGTCCCGCGGCCGTCCTTGCCTTTCGGCGTCTCCAGGACCCTCGGGACGTGCGTCAGTCGCGGGTCGTTCAGGACGCGGCGAAAGCCGTCCTTGCCGATCTTGCCCTTTCCGATGTGGTCGTGGCGATCCACCCGACTGCCGCACGCCCGCATCGAGTCGTTGGTGTGGAGGCACTTGATCCGGTCCAGTCCGACATGCTCCACCAACTCGGTCGCCAGCCGTTGGTAGCCCTCGGAGGTGCGCATGTCGTATCCCGCTGCGAAAACGTGGCACGTGTCCACGCACACACCGAGCCGACCGGGCGCCTTGATCGACGCGAGAATTCGGCCCAGGTGCTCGATCTCGCTGCCGATCGAGGTGCCTTGCCCCGCCATCGTCTCGAGCAGCACGCGTGCGCCTCCCGCATCGGTCCGGGTGTGCACCGCGTTCAGCCCAGCCACGATGCGCTTGATCCCCGCGTCGGCACCCTCGCCCATGTGAGCGCCCGGGTGAAGAACCAGGTACGGTACGCCGAGGAGTGTACAACGCTCCAATTCCGTCACCAGCGCGTCGACGCTACGCCGCCGCAACCCCGCCTGCGGCGACGCCAGGTTCAGCAGATAAGTCGCGTGTGCAACGACCGGCGCGATCCCGGTCTCACGGGCTGCCGCTCGATACGCTTCGACCGCCGCTTCGTCCAACGGGGGCGCCGACCACCGCCTCTGATTCTTCACGAAGATCTGGAGGCAATCGCACCCGGCCGCCGCCCCCGCGGCGAAGGCGTTGTGAATGCCGCCCGCGATCGACATGTGCGCTCCGAATCGCTGGCGCCCAACCGCGGCAGCTTGTGCAGGACGCCGCCGTCCGCCTCCCGCCGACTCCTTTTCCTGCTTTACCATCCAAGTTTCTTCCGCCGCCGTCTCACGCCGCACCGGCGATTCCGACGAATTAAAGTGAAAACGGACCTGTGAATGTTGCGATGATGGGGGTGTGACCATTGATTGTGGCATGCCAGGGGTAGGGCGGGTTCCACCCGCCTTCTTCCTCGGTTGCGGCGGGTAGAACCCGCCCTACGGCATGTCCCTGACCAACGATGCCACAGAGAATGGTCACACCCCGATGATGGTGCCACGGCTACGCCGATCTTGCAAGGTGACGCGGAATCTGGTCCGATAGGCGCTGGAACAGCTAACTTGGCATGGTACGAACATCTGGAGACAGCACTCATGGCAAAAACAGCGCAGCTCACCATCGACGGGATCGCCTATGAACTGCCCGTGATCGAGGGCACCGAAGGGGAACGGGCGATCGACATCCGTAAGCTCAGAGCCGACACCGGATTGATCACGCTCGACAGTGGGTACGGAAACACCGGCTCATGCGAAAGTGCCATCACTTTCCTCAACGGAGAGCAGGGCATTCTCCGCCACCGCGGGTACTCGATCGAGGACCTCACAACACACTCGACGTTTTTGGAAGTCGCCCACCTGCTGATCTACGGCGAGCTACCCAGCGAAGACGAGAGCGAGGCCTTCATCACCGACGTGACCCGCCACACGCTCATTCACGAAAACCTCAGGCAGGTGTTTCTCGGGTTCCCGCTGAAAGCCCATCCGATGGCGATCCTTTCCAGCATGGTGTGCAGCCTGTCCGCCTTCTACCAGGACGAGTACAACGCGCTCGATCCCGAGCACATGGACATCACCATCCGCCGGTTGCTCGCCAAGCTTCCGACGATCGCCGCGTTCGCATACAAGAAGTCAGTCGGTCAGCCTTTCGTCTACCCCAACAACTCGCTTCGCTACTCGGGCAATCTCCTGCACATGCTGTTCAGCGTCCCGTGCGAGGCGTACAAAGTCGACAGGGACCAGGCCAACGCGCTGGACCAGTTGCTCATCCTGCACGCCGACCACGAGCAGAACTGCTCGACCTCGACGGTTCGGCTCGTCGGCAGCAGTCGCGCCAACCTCTACGCCGCTGTTTCGGCGGCCATCGCTGCTTTGTGGGGCCCGCTGCACGGCGGAGCAAACCAGGCCGTCCTCGAGATGCTCGATCAGATCCACCAGGACGGAGGCGGGGCGGACAAGTACATTCGCATGGCCAAGGACAAGGACTCCAAGTTCCGCCTGATGGGCTTCGGTCACCGCGTGTATAAGAACTTCGATCCGCGAGCGCAGATCATCAAGAAGACCTGCGATCGCGTGCTCGAGAAACTCGGTTTCAACGACCCGCTGCTCGACATCGCTCAGAAGCTCGAAGAGACCGCTCTGCACGATGATTACTTCGTCGAGCGGAAGCTCTATCCGAACGTCGACTTCTACAGCGGCATTCTCTATCGGGCACTGGGCATCCCGACGGATATGTTTACGGTCATGTTCGCGATCGGGCGACTGCCCGGGTGGATCGCTCAGTGGCGTGAGATGATAAACGCGCCGGATTCGCGTATCGGTCGGCCGCGACAGATATACACCGGCGAAACCGCTCGCCCGTTCGCGCCGATTCACAAGCGTCCGCACAGTCGGCCACGAACACTCGGCGATCCGCAAGGTCGTCCCAAGCGCGGCTGACGGCGGCACAGGTGGTTCCGGGCTTCACGCCGGCGCGTCCCCAAGAGTGAACGCGCTGGCCATCACCGCCTGCCCGCTGCCGTTTTCAGAAACGTCGCTCAACAATCGGCCAAGATAGCGGGATGGTCCGGTAACGGCCGCGGCGCAAAAAGTGGGGGGCGGAGGCGACTCGATCGGATCCGTAGGGCACGGCGAGCCAGTTATCGAAGTACGGATTTAACGATTGCACCGATCGATCGAGCGGTACCTGCGATTCCGTTGACATCTCCGCGCCGGGTTGGATAGACTCATTGCCGTCGAACTTAAATGTTCGAGCCTCAAAGGGATGGGCAGAAACACGATGCGTGCGATGCGGAGATCGCGTCGCACGGCGTTTGCGCGAAGCGGGGAAACGAGCGAATGGGATCGGGGTTGCGAACGCTGTTCGGACCTCCGGCATGTCGTCCGGTTCCGGCTCAAGCCCATCGTTGATCTGCCTGAGAACTGTGCTTTAGGAGCAGCTTGCCATGTGCGACACGACCCGCGAACAACGGCGAAGTTTGGTTTTTCCGGTCACGGCTGTATGCGCGATGGCGGCGTGCGCGATGTTCGCGAACGACGCCGGCGCCGTCGGTCAGGCGACCCTTCACGAACGTGCCAATCAGGCGCTCGGGCTTCACGGTAGCACGCTTGTGACACTGGAAGTCGATCGCACGCCGGGAGTCACGCAGACCGTGTCCGTGCCGTTCGGCGACGGGGCGCTCGAGTTCACGCTCGTTCCTCACTCCAACAGAGCGGCGCAGTTTCGCGTGCGTCACCAAGTCGCGGACGGTTCACTCTTTGAAGTTCCGACTCCGCCGATGCAGACCGTCCGCGGCACGTTGCTGAACGCCGGCGGAACGGTGGTCGGCGCGGTGACCGAGGCCGGCCTGACCGCGGCAATCAGGTTGGCCGATGGCAGCGAGGTTTGGGTCGAGTCGCTGTCGGACCGCATCGAGGGTGCCGCCCGCGCGGATCACGTGGTGTACACGGGCGCGGACGTGGTTCTGAGCGGTGGCAGTTGTGCCGCGGGCGTGTTCGACGCCCGCCTCTACATGGACGAAGCTCCGATGCCTGAGTTGGGCGCGGGCTGTCTTGGACTTCCCTGCATGGCCGAACTCGCCTGTGACGCGGACCGCGAGTTTTTCAACATCTGGGGCGGTGCGACGGCGACGCGCATCGAACAGGTGATCAACTTTGTCAACCAGCAGTACGAAGCCGAGGTCGGAATCGTGTTCGAGATCACGGAGATCATCATTCGGACGGAAGAGCCCGATCCGTACGACCTGTTTGTCTGCGGCGACCTTCTCGACCAGTTCCGCGATTACTGGCAGAATAATCACCCGGATGTAGTCCGCGATGTGGCGCACTTGTTCACCGGAAAGAACATCCAAGGTTGTGCGGGGATCGCTTACGGCGGTGGCCAAATCTGCGGACCGCTCGCGTACTCGTTGGTTCCGAACTTCGGACCTCTCTTGAACGCCGCGTCGGTGTCTGCGCACGAGTTGGGCCACAACTGGAGCGCCCAGCACTGCGGCGTTGTCGGCCCGTGTGATCCGAGCTCGTTCCCGCCGGGGGGCTGTTCCTGCGGTTGTCACACGATGCGATGCTCGACCGTGTTCTGCCGCGAGTTTCACGAGACCTGCACGGTGCCCTTCATCAGCGCGCACCGGGACAACCGCCTTTGCCTGGATGCGCTGGCGCCACCGGTGACGTTCCCATTCGAGGACTCGTTCGACGGTCCGGATGTCGATCCCACGCTTTGGTACAACGGCGGCGCAGTGGTCGATGGCCAGGGCAACGGTGAGCCCAGCGGGTCCACGTCTCTGCGTATTACGGGCAGCACACGTGCAACCAGCGGGTACGCGGACGCCACGTCCGTCGACTACGTCGGGGTGGAGTACTGGTGGCAGCGGACCGGCGATTCGGGCGGCTCACCCGAGGTGACCGAGGATCTTATCGTCGAGTACGTGGGCGCGGATCGCGTGTGGCGTGAGTTGAATCGTCAGCCCGGCGAGGGCAGCGACACGGAGCCCTACGCGCGCTCGTGTGCGATCATTCCGGACGCCGATCTCTCGAGCGTGCAGATTCGCCTGTCGATGGACCGCGGTCAGCCTCAGAGCGACAACTTCTTCGTGGATGATGTGCGGATCGTCGACGGCGCCGAGTTCCTCGGTTTTGAGGTTTCGCCTCAGGTCGATTGCGCGTGCTCGGTGAACGGATCCGCGCAGTTTACGGCGCTCGCCGCCGGTGAGCCTCCGTTCCAGTACCAGTGGCGGTTCAACGGGCAGGATCTGTCCGGCGAGACGAACCCGACGCTCGATCTGCCCGACGTGGGACCGGCGGACTTCGGCAACTATTCGGTCGAGATCAGCAACGGATGCGGCTCGATCACCAGTGACGAAGCGGCGCTTATCGAGGTGGGCCAGCCCGCGGTCACCCAACATCCGATGGACTCCGAAGTGCTGCCCGGGTTTACTCTTTCGCTGTTTACCTTCGCTTCGGGCGGATGCACCCAGTTCCAGTGGTTCCGCAACGGCGAGCCGATTCCGGGCGCGACCAGCAGTTTCCTGTTCATTCCCAACATGCAGTGCGAGAATCAGGGCTGCTACCACTCCGAGGTAAGCAATGACTGTGGGGCGGCGGTCTCCAATGTCGCGGTGGTGACGGTTACCGGGTGCCCGCCGGTCGATTGTGTGACGGACCCGCCGCCGGAGGTCGTGCACGCGGCCGGTCTCGCTGGAGAGACCAGGCCGTTCAGCGGGTACATCGATCCGCGAATCGAGAGTTCCGACGGCGTTTCCTTCGATCGAGGCTTGACGCAGTTGGCGCTTCGCTTCTCCGAGCCGGTGCAGAACGTTGGTGGCGGAGGTCTCACACTCGACGCATTCGTCGTGACGGAAACCGGTGGCGTCGCGCCACCCAACGTCGTTTCCGTCAACACCGACGATATGCCGCTCGTGGTCGTGACGCTCGATCGGCCGATCACGCTTCGGGAGTACACGACGGTGCGGGCCGCGGTCCAGGACTTCGCGGACACGCCCAACCTGATTGTGGACAACGGCAACCAGGGACCCGGCACCGACGAGACGGACCGTGTCGATGTCGCGTTCCTTCCAGGCGACGTAGACCAGACCGGCAGCGTGACGCCGTTCGATCTTCTGGTGTTTCGCCAGATCGTCAACGACGTCACCAACCCCACGCAGGGCATGGAAGCGGACTTCGTCGATACGGACCGCGATAACGTGATCGCGCCGTTCGATTTGCTGGCGTTCCGGCAACTCGTGAACGGCGTTCCGCCGGCGACGCAGTCCTGGTCCGGTGAGACGCTGAACAACGCCAGACCGTAGCACCGCGTTTTGTGGAACAGTGCGACTACGAGTTTCCCCCGAGCCGCGGGATTCATCCCGCGCG
>JAJDDR010000430.1 GCA_029260255.1 Phycisphaerae bacterium | reverse complement strand
CGGGCTCATGGCGCGCGTCATCGACCAGACCGCGATCCAGTTTCGCATGCTCAACAAGAGCAAGGGACCGGCGGTGTGGGCGCCGCGAGCGCAGGCCGATCGCGAGCGGTACGCCGATCGCGTCCGTCACTATCTCGAACGTACGCCCAATCTGCACCTCATCGAAGGCGCTGCGGAGGAACTCCTCGTCTTGCAGAGCGACTCCAGCCGCAGAATCAGCGGCGTGCGGCTCGACCGCGGGCGAACCCTTCGTGCGCCGTGTGTTGTCGTGACCACCGGCACGTTCATGCGGGGGCTGATGCACTGCGGAACGCAACAGACCTCCGGTGGCAGAGTGGGCGAAGCGGCTTCGATCGGTTTGAGTGCCAGTCTCGAATCGCTCGGGTTTCAGCTCGGCCGGTTGAAAACGGGAACCCCCCCCCGCGTCTGCCGCGACTCGATCGACTACGAACGGGTCGACATCCAACCGGGGGACGATGAGCCCGCGCCCTTCTCCTTCCTGACCCGTGTCCTCGATCGACCACAAGTCCCATGCTGGGTGACCCACACAAACACCGCGACCCATGCGATCATCAAAGCCCATCTCCATGAGGCGCCGATGTACAGCGGCCAGATTCAGTCGCGAGGACCGCGCTACTGCCCGAGCGTTGAAGACAAGGTGGTCCGCTTTGCCGACAAGTCCCGGCACCAGGTGTTCCTCGAGCCCGAGGGCTATGACAACCCGCGCGTGTACTGCAACGGGATCAGCACATCGCTGCCGCCCGGTGTGCAGGAGCGTTTCGTACGGACGATCGCGGGGCTGGAGAACGCGCGCATACTCCAGTCCGGATACGCGGTTGAGTACGATTGGGTGCCCACCCACCAGATCACCGCCACCTTGGAAACCAAAGCGATCAAGGGTCTGTTTCTAGCGGGGCAGATCAACGGAACCAGCGGCTACGAGGAGGCCGCCGCACAAGGGCTGGTCGCCGGTATCAACGCCGTTCGCGTCATGCCAGGCGACGACCCACTCATCCTGGGAAGAGACCAAGCCTACATCGGCGTCATGATCGACGATCTTGTAACCCGACCACCTTCCGAACCGTACCGCATGTTCACCTCACGCGCGGAGTATCGACTTTGTCTTCGTTGCGACAACGCCGACCAACGACTCACGCCTATCGGTCGCCGGGTCGGGCTCGTGGACGACTCCCGCTGGCGGGCGCTCGAAGAGAAGATGAGTCAAATCGCTCGAATCAACGATCGCCTCAACGGTCTGCGAAAGGACGGAAGACCGCTTGCCGATTGGCTACGCCGCCCGGATTTCGACACCGCTGAGTTGATGCAGCGCTTGTGTGCCGATGCCCCGGCGGAATTCGATGCCGTTGCCGTTCGACAGGTGCGAATCGACGCGCGCTACTCGGGATACGTCGAGCGGCAGCGAAAGCAGATCGAACGATTCAAGAACATCGAATCGATCGTCATTCCAGAGCCGACGCGCTTCGATCAGATCCGCGAACTCCGACTCGAAGCACGCGAGAAGTTCGCGCAAATCAGGCCTCGAACGCTCGCACAGGCCTCACGCATCAGCGGAATTAACCCGGCCGACATCACAGTGCTGTGGGTCCACTTGAAACGCACTGCGCGCACGGCGACAACGACATAAACGCTTACAAATAAACACCAAGTCGTTCTCCGTTTACTGTGAATTCCAAGAACATCACAGTATCGCGCGAGCGAGCGGTGTGCCCGCGCGGCAAACCAAGAAGAAGTTTCACTTGACACGACCGGACTTAGGAATGTACTGTATGGAAAAGTTGGGAACAATAGGGTAGTTGATGCGGATGACCACGGATTGGTAACTCGTGAAGCAGTTGAATATGGAAAAGACACCGGGTATCAAGGCGGTCTACACGACCGGTGAGGTTGCGCGACTCTGCAGCATCAGTCAGCAAACGGTCATTCGTTGTTTTGACAACGGCCGGTTACGCGGATTTCGCGTGCCGGGCTCGAGGTTTCGCAGGATCCCGCGTGAACAGCTCATCTCGTTCATGCGCTCGAACAGCATTCCTCTTGGCAACCTCGGGCAGGCCACCAAACGCGTTCTAGTCATTGATGATGACGAAGCGATCGTCCGGATGATGGTTGACATTCTCAGCCACGATGGTCGATTTGATGTGGCATCTGGTACGACCGGGTTCGATGCCGGCCTGCTGGCGCGGGACTTTCTGCCGGACATCATGCTGCTCGACTTCAAGCTGCCCGACATCAACGGCAATGCCGTGTGCCGCGCGGTCCGCGACAACGAGCATCTAAGTCACACCAAGATCATCATCATCAGCGGCGTGGCCGACCCCGATGAGATCAACGACGTGGTGCGCGCCGGGGCGGACGCCTTCATAAAGAAGCCGTTCGAGATCAGCGAAGTCCTGGACCGGATTACCGAACTGACCGGTGCCTAGCCGGCGGCGGGGCCGGTCCAACGCAGCCACGGGAGCGCGGAGGAAGCGACGATGGTGGACCCGCTCACCGCGGAAGGGAGCGCACAGCGGCGCCGGCGCTCCTCCCTGGTCATACGCGATCGTATCGGAACGCTCCCCGTACCTGATCGCCAACGCGCGGGCGTTGGTCGATTCGCAGACTTGGCGTTCCCCGGCGCCCTCGAATGCCGACTCATCGCCGCCGACATGGGGCAGCACACCGAGCGGGGTATCGCCCTGGCTGCGTTCGCCCAGCGGACGCTCTGCGACGATCGACGCTTCGGTGATCCCGTCCTTGATCCGAGCGCGTTCTGGCGGCACACGTTCGACGTCGCCTTCGCCGCCGAATTCCTCAATGCACACGCTGTGCACTATCAGAACCCCGATGTGCTCTTTACCGCCGCCGTGCTACACGATGTGGGTGAGCTCGTTCTGAATCACCTCGCCCCGCGGTCGTACGAGCGCGCCAGGAAAGACGCGCGGCGTCGCTGTCGCGCGCCGGCCGTCGAGGAGGAGTCTCAACTGGGTGTGGATCATGCGCACGCCGGAGGGCGCCTCGCCGCGCGCTGGCTTCTCCCGCGAAACATCGTGGATGCCATACGTTGGCACCTGTGTCCGCCCGCAGTCATCACCGAGCGCACCTCGTACCCGGAGCTCGTCGCTTTGATTCAGCTTGCCGACGCTCTTTGCTGCCGCCAACGGTTCGGGCATCGGCACGGCACATTGGAAGCGGACCGCACAATCCTCGCCCAGCAGATCGGAATTCCCGGCGAAATCGATCCGACAATCGTTCAGCAAGCACGCGACAACGCCGCCACGTTGCTCGAGCGCGTTGCACCGCTCCTGGGTGTCCTTCCGCATCAAGGCGAGATTGCGCGCCAGACAGCGAGAGTCTCGACCGGCGGCGAATCCAGCCGCCGCGATCAGCTCAGCGCGGGGACGCTTCGACGTCTGACGCACGCGGTCGCACGATTCGCCCCTCGCAACGGTTCCGAAGATCATCTGCCCGACATTTGCGCTGCTATAGCTCAGTGCTGCGCGGACGTCTTCTCGCTGAAGACCGCTGTCGCGTTTGTCACCAGTCCGGCACGTACCGAGTACTTCTGCGGCGCCATCGATGGCGACCTCACGGCGGCGGAGTCACTCTGCTTGGATCCGACGGACGTCGACGACGTCGGCGAGTCGACGGACAGCGCGGGGATCGAGCGCTTGCCGCCGATCATGCCGGCGCCGCCGATGTCGGCACCCGTATTGGAGAGGTTTCGTCGCTACTTCGCCGGGGACGATCCGTGGATGCTGCCGATCGTTCAAAACGGCGCGCTCGCCGGCGGCGTGCTCCTTGATCTCGACGCGTTTCGACGAAGTCAGACCGGGCGGTCAGACGTGGTCGAGATGCTCGTCGCCCTGTTCCAAACCGCGGTCGCGCGCGCCGTTGACGGCGCCGCGGAGTCTCCAGCCGCGAGTGACATCAAACGCCGGAACGCGCCGAAGAACGCGACGAGCGCTTCCTCGCTTTCCAAGATCGCCGAGATGGCCGCAGGTGCCGCCCACGAACTCAACACGCCCCTGGCCGTGATCTCCGGCTGCGCCCAGGTCTTGGCGCGCGAGGCGCAAGACCCGGGCGTCGTGCGGACCCTGGAGACCATCCACGGACAAACCAAGACTTGCTCTGAGATTCTCGATCAGTTGATCGCCTTCGCCAAACCACGCACGCCCCAACCGGCCATCATAGCATTGGAACCGTGGATCGCCGCGCTGTGTAACCAGTGGGGCACACGCTCGCCCCATCCGATTCCACCTCCGATCATCTCGTTCGCGGAACCCGGGATTCGCACTTACGCCGATCCGGAACAGTTGAGCACGATTCTCGACGCCCTCATCTCCAACGCCATCGATGCCTTGCCGAGACGGAACCCGAGTTTGGAAATCAACTCGCCCTCGACCGATTCCGATGAGACGGTGGTAGTCGTGGTGCTGGACAACGGCCATGGAATGTCCGCCGACGTGCTCGAGCGCGCGTGCGATCCGTTCTTCTCGCACCGCTCGGCCGGGCGCCGCCGCGGGCTGGGGCTGGCCACCGCCCGACGTCTGGCGGAGATCAACAACGGGCGGCTGTGGCTCGAATCCGCACCGGACGCGGGCACCACCGCATACGTGGAATTGCCGTCCGCCAACCGTCGGTGAACGAACCGCAGTGAACGAATCGGGAAGGGCAGCCGTCCGCGATGAACGAAGTCGCATACGCCGACGATCAGGTGAGCAAGGTTCTCGTCGTCGCGAACGACGTCGGCACCCTCGCGCAGATCGTAGACACGGCCAACCGAATCGACGACACGCTCGTCACCTGCGCGTCGTCGGGCTCCGAGGCGCTGGACATCGACTGCATCGAGCCTCACCAACTCGTCGTCGCGACAGAACCCCTCGCGGACATGTCGGGATTGGACTTCGCCCGGAACATCCTCGCACTCCGCGATCGCCCCGTCGTGCTGATCGGCGAGGCTCCCAGGGCCGACGACATCATTCATGCGTTGCGGCTGGGGGTTGCGGACTTCGTCGTCTCACCGCTGGATGCGGAGTACCTGTTCGAAACCGTCGAGCGGTCCCTGCACTGCGGGCGATCGGCCGAACGCGACGCGCGACGCCAGCACAATCATCGGGCGCTGCTTCGTCGGGTCCTGCGCGATCGACGCAAGCTCAGCCAGCGCATCGATCTCATCTGCAAAGACCTCGTCGGTGCTCAACGCCGGCTCTTCCACCGTGTCGTCACCCTGAGCGATGCGGAACCAGACGGGCACTCCTGAAGACTACTGACGTCTACACCACACGCCGGCCAGGTCGGCGCTCAATCGCTATCGGACGTCGGTTCGACAACGACCTTCGCGTCCTCCACGATGACTCCATACACGTACCCCGCGCCGAAGTCCTTATCCAGGCCCAGCGTGC
>JAJDDR010000429.1 GCA_029260255.1 Phycisphaerae bacterium | reverse complement strand
CGCGACACCGGCGATCCCAACATCGACGTGCTGAACTACTTCCTGGACATCGAGTTGATTTCCGAATACTCCGGGCAGACCGTCATCGCCGTTCGCGTGCAGGGCACCAGCACGATCTCGGCCGCGCCCGTCGCCGACGGGCTCAACCTGTGCAGCATCGACCTCAACCAGGGCATGAACGTCGCGTCGGTCACCGGCGACGTCGCGTCCTGGTCCCGCTCCCCCGACAAGATCGACATCACCCTCGATCGCATCTACAACGCCGACGAGCGCTTCGATGTGACCATCGCCTACGACGGCTACCCGCAATCCAGCGGGTTCGGCGCCTTCAACTGGTGGACGCGAAACGGCGAACTCGTCATCGCCACGCTTTCCGAGCCGTACTTCGCGCACCTCTGGTGGCCTTGCAAGGACGCACTCGACGACAAAGCGACGATGCAGACCCATGTCACCGTGCCCGTTCCGATGGTGGCCGTCTCCAACGGTCTCGATCTCGGCACCGACGCACTCCCCGGCGCCCGCATCAAGTACAAGTGGGAAGAAACGTACCCGATGATCCCCTACCTCGCGTCGCTGGCGATCACACAGTACCAGCGGTACGACCTCCAGTTCGACTACTTCGACGGCACGCCGCAGACGATGCACGTTCCGTGCTACGTGTACCCAGATCACTGGAACTTCGGTGCAGGCCAACCCGCCCCCCCCGAAAAGGCCGGTTGCGACGAAATACCCATCATGCTCGACAGGCTCTCGCAGCGGTTCGGGATCTATCCATTCGTCCGCGAGAAATACGGCGTTGTCGAAACCGGCGGCACCGGCGGGCTCGGCGCCAGCATGGAGCATCAGACGATCAGCAGCATGTCGCGCATCAGCAACTTCAGCGACATCCTGGCACACGAACTCGCCCATCAGTGGTGGGGCGATGAGGTCACCTGCCAGACGTGGTACGACATATGGCTCAACGAGGGTTTCGCATCCTACTCCGAAGCACTGTTCCGCGAGATCAAGCCCGACGGCGGCATCAACTCCTATTGGAATCGCATCGACAGCCGCCGGCCGTTCAATCCCGACGGTCGGGTTTACCGCACCTCCATTGCAGACACCTGGGACATCTTTGACGGCAACGACGTCTACAACAAAGGCGCCTGGGTCCTCCACATGCTGCGGCACGTGTTGGGTGACGCCGCCTTCTTCGATGCACTCACCGACTACCGCGACACGTTCCGGCACGACTCCGTCACCACCGACGAGTTCGCAGCCGCCGTCTCCGCGAGCTTCGGCGACGATGTCTCCTGGTTCACCGACCAGTGGGTCATGGAATTCGGCAGCCCCGATTACGAATGGAACTACGCCCACGCCGTCATCAACGGACAGTCGTATCTCGAGCTGCGAATCGACCAGACCCAGAACATGGAAGGCTACGGCCTGTTCACCATGCCGATCGATATCCGCGTGACCACGTCGCTCGGTTCGACCGTGCATAGGGTATGGAACGACGGCTTGAATGAGCACTACGTGATTCCGATCGACGCGCCACCGACCCTGGTCGAGTTCGACGAGGACGGCGGATCGCCCGAACGCAATTGGATACTCTGGGACACCCGCACGCGCGTCCTGTCACCCCTCAGCGCGCCGCCGGTGATCGTCGAGACAACCATCGACGTGTTCGCGGGCACCGCCGGCGAAACCACCGTCGACATCGTGTTCAGCGAGAACATCGGCACGTTCGACGCCGCCGACATCACCCTCGTCGGCGCCACCACCGGTCAGCACGCCCCCACGTCGGCTGCGTATTCGCCGGCCGATCTCTCGGCACGCGCGACGTTCACCGATCTTCCCGATGATGCATACACACTCACCATCCTGTCGGCCGGCGTCTTGGCCAACGGCAAGACCCTCGACGGCGAGATCAGCGACGCCGACTGGTGGGACGACACGCTCCTGCCCTCCGGCGACGGCCAACCCGGCGGCGACGCAGTCTTGACGTTCGACGTGTTGACCGGTGACGCGGACAGCGACGGCGACATCGACCTGGTCGACTACGCGGAGTTCGACGCGTGCTTCACCGGTCCCAGCGCGATGCCATACCCGCCCGGCTGCGGCGCCGAGGATTTCGACCACGACCGCGACGTCGACATGCGCGATTTCGCCGCCTTTCAAACCGCATTTACCGGTCAGTGACCAACCCAGGCAGGTCCTGTTCCACCCAATGACCCTGAGTTAGTCGGGTGCCCCACCCCATCTTGGGGTGGGGGACGGACGAGCCTGGCAGCGACTCACCAATCGGTCACCGCCCCAATTCGCTCCGCCGAAAGCGACCGCGCGGCGATCCACTCCGACGTCTTCGTCTGGCTCGATGTATCGAAATGACCCGCGTAGCTCGTCAGATGGTCGCAGAACGCACCGGGCAGAATGGTCATGCCCGCTCCCAGGATGTTCGGACTCGCCCAGCCCGTCATGATGCCCAGACAGTCATGACGCCCCAGCGGAAGCACCGCCTCGATCTCCTCCGCCTGCCCCCCCGAGACTCTCGATGGCCGCGACCGCCGCGGGGAAGTGGAAGCGCCGTGTCCTTCCGGTGAGCGTGCATGAAGCGATTTGACCGGGCCGGTATCGTCGTCCGCAGACCGATGGTGGTCTGGAGGACGGCTGATGCGATCCAAAGGCAGAGGCGCGGAACCCGTACGGTTTG
>JAJDDR010000428.1 GCA_029260255.1 Phycisphaerae bacterium | reverse complement strand
TTACACTTGTGTCGCGTGCGACGAGCGGAACGGGACGCTCTGAGTGACGCTTCGCGGGCGATCGGGACCTTGATTCGGTCAAATCGGACGTTGGAGGGCGGGAGGAGTGATCAGATCGTTTGCGGACCGGGCTTATTCGGGTGGCGGGTCGTTGGCGTAACCAACGCGTTCGGTCTGGGGTGCCGATAGCAGCACTGGTGCGCCGCGCGCCTGCGGCGGGAGGGCGGGGACTTGGGGTCCGTCTGTCGAAACCGCCGTCAGGTTCATCGAAGGAGACTTTAGCGATGGCCGTTCGATTGCTGCTTGGTTGTCTGGTTGGGTTGGTGGTTGTGTTGGGGTTCGGTGTTTCGCAGGCGTCCGGAGTGGACGTGCTGGTCACGGCCAATGCCAACTTGTCGACACTCGTGACGGCGGACGACACGGTGTTGCACTGGACGGGTAGCTACACCGTGACTGTGGACGCGGCGTACACTGGCAAGACGGTTTCGGGGATCGACGCGGGCTCGTTCACGGCGACGATCGACTTCCAGAACGCGGACCGCAAGATCATCCTCGGCAACAGCACGGGCAATGTGGTGGTGCAGGCCAACGGGGGTGAGCTGCGCGTGGCCGGCGCGGGCACCGGTGCGCGGACGGCGGGTTTTCTGGTGTCGCCGTCCCTGACGAGCGAGACCGTGGAGATTCGCGCCGCGGTCGATGACGCGGTCAACGCGAACTACTGGATCATCGGGAAGCACCGTCTTCTAATGGCGGGGACGTCGCCGCAGGCGGGCGCGGTGGATATCGGTCAGGACGGCGAAGTGGCGACCCTCGACGTGGACGTGAGCGGGACGGTGGACCTGATCACGCCGACGGGAGATTTCACGCTCGACGTGGCGTCGGGTAAGAGCCTGGCGATCACGCAGGCGTTATCGATCGGCGCGAACACGATGACTGTGATCGGCGCGAGTTCGACGTCGGCGATCACCAACGTGGCGCAAATCACACTCGATCAGACCTCCTCGGTGTTGCAGGCTTCCGGAACGGTCTCGGTGTCGGACGTCACGATCGGGGCGAGCGCGACGATTTCGCTGCTGGATGGGGCGCTCCTGATCCTGCCGGACGCGGTGTCGATCGGCGCCCAGACTCTAACGCTCAAGGGCACGACCGGGAGCGCTCCGGACCGCATCACGGCGACGACCGGTTTCAAACTGGACAACGTCAACTCGGTGCTCAAGGTCATGGGCGACACGGCGGACGCGATGGTCGTTTCAAAGGTCGACACCGGCGCGGAATTGAACGTGGGCAAGGGGATCGACGCGGACGAGAGCGTCGAGATTACGGCGTTGTCGGTCTTGCATGCCGTCACGCTCGACGTCGCGCCGGGCAAGACGTTGAGCGGAACGGCGACCATGACGGTGGCGCGGACCATCACGCTGAACAACACCGGGACGGTGAGCGCGATCACGACGAGCACGGCGGCGGGAACGGTCAACTTCACCGGCGCGGGGACGGTGACGACGCTGACCAACAGCGTGGCCGGTACGACGCTGGATGTGGACGAGTCGGCGACGGTCACGACAATGGTACTCAGTGAGAACACGACGGTGGACGTCACGGGCGTCAAGGCGCTGACGGCGACGGCGACGGTGGCGGCGGGCAAGACGCTCACGCTCAACGGGACGGGTACGATCAGTCGGGTGGTGCTGAACGGTCTGAATGCGGAAGTGAACGTAACGGGGGGCGGCACGCTGACGACGCTGGACGTGAACGCGGACGGCGGCGTGCTGGACGTGGACGCGATCAACTGCACGGTCACGAAGTGCAACATGACGGCGAACGCGGGTAATCTGACGGTGGAGCACGGATCGCGCAGGATCACCACGACGAGCGGGTTCGACGTGAACAACAACACGCTAACGATCTCGCAGGCGACGGGAACGATCGACCTGGTGACGATGGACACGTTCGGCGGTGTACTGGACGTGAACGAATCGACGACGATCACCGCGTTGAGCGTGACGGCGAGCGTCGAGGTGAAGGCGGCGGCGAGTCGCGTGCTTACGACGACGGCGACGATCGGCAGCAGCGGCATCCTCAGTTGTTCCGAGACCGGGACCCTGTCGGCGGTCGCGCTGAACGCCGCCGGCGCCGAGTTGAACATGACCGCGGGCGGGCAGGTGACGACGGTAAGCGTCTCGAGCGACGGCGGGCTCCTCGACATCGACGCGAACAGCACGCTGACCACGGTGTCCATGGACGTCGGCAAGGGTGACCTGACGTTGGACATGAAGGCCGGTGTCACGCTGACGTCGGCAATCGACGTGAACGACAATCGCCTGACGCTTAGCGGCACGGGGGTGCCGGGGACGATCACGCTCGACACCGACGGGGGGATTCTGGACGTCGATGCCGACGTTTCGCCGACCTACGGAGCGATCACGGGTGACGTGACGATCGACGTGGCGGCCTCGAAGACGCTCGCCGGCACGTTCAACATGGGGGCGACGACGCTGACGCTGAGCGGGTCGGGGACGGTGTCGCGTATCGACGCGACGGTCGGCACGATCATCGCGAACGGCACGACGACGATCGCCGATCTGCGCACGACGTTCGGCTCGGGCGGCACGTTCACGTACGGGGGGAGCGGCAAGTCTTCGATCACGACGATGAGCAACAGCACCATCGGCAGCGGCGAGCGGTTCGCCAAGACGGGGAGCGGCACCCTAACGGTGGAGGCGGGCCTGGAGACGCTGTTCAGCAAGGCGACCGGGGTGGCGGTCTCGATCGAGCAGGGTGAGTTGGTCTTCGGCACCAGCGGTTCGAACCACGACATCACGTTCAACGACGATGGGGACGAGATCACCGTCGCCTCCGGCGCAACGCTGACGACGTACGGGACGTTTCTGGTAACCGGAGCGGGAACCAACATCAACGTTGATGCGGCGGATGGATCGGTGATCAACCTGCAGTCGGCCGGTGGGACGGAGACCATCACGGCGGCGGCGGACAACGACTATCGGCTCTTGGGAACCGTGAGCGTGAGCGGCGCGGGGGCGACGTACACGCTGGTCGGTTCGCACGTTTTCCAGTTCGGTGATATCGAGATCGCGGGAACGGCGTCACTGATCAACGAGGTTCCTTCGTCGACGATAAAATTCGCGCCGGGGTCGACCGTCACGCTGAGCGGGACCGGGTCCAGCGGCGGCGCGCTGACCGTCGACGGTCAGAGTACGGGCACGCGGATCGTCATGACGACGACGGAATCGGGCGCGGCGTTCACGATCGACCGCGGCGTGTCGGGCAACCTGACGATCGACAACGTGGCGCTCTCCAACGCGACGTATCGTAGCGAGGCCAACGGTGCGGCGAAGGACGAGTTGGATCTGACGGGGACCGCCGACGTGGACGGCAACACCAACTGGTTCAGCGCGACGTTCGTGGCGGACGACGCGGTGAGCGATGACGACGTTGCGATCTCGGACGGCGGTGCCGACGGCGCCGATGACACGGGTGCGCAGGACGATCAGGCGGTGGACGAGACGCGGACGTACACCGGTCAGGTCGCAAACGTCGGGCGCGACGGCACCGCGTCGGCCGGAGCCGCTTCGACGGATACGGACGCCGCGGGATTCGTGGACATCAAGGAGGCCGTCTCGGGGTCGGTGTTCGTCGTGATCGCCGACGGCAATCTACGCTCCGACTTCGAGGGCATCCCGGCGGGTGAGACCGTGCCGGTCACGATGCGGGCATCGAGCAGCGTCACGGGTGATTTCCGGGTGGTGGTTCAGTTATGTCTCACGGACGCGTTGCTGGACGTTTCGGGGCTCGAACTCTCCGAACTGGTTTTGTACACGTACTCGGAGCCGGACGGTCCTTGGGTTCTTGCGGGCGAGTCGGGCAGATATCGCGGCGACTTGGCGCCGACGGACATCGTGGGTGACTACGGTTACGACTCCGAGTTCATGTGCATCTGGGCAGTTCGCGATTCTCTTTCGGACTTCGCTGTCGGGACGGGTCCGACGGACTCGAGCGGGTTGGAGGACGAAACCGCGACGGACGGCGCGAGCGATGACACGTCAGTCGATGACGTCGACGCGGGACCGGCGACGCCGCCCTTGTGCGGTCTGCTGGGGATGATCACGGCGAGTTTGATGGCGTTTGGGTTTGCCGGCTTGCGATTACTGTCCCGGCGATGGAAGTAGACGCGCGTGCGTTGCGCGGAGTTACGATCTCGCGGCGGCGCCGAACTCGTTGTTGAAGTTCTCGAAGAGCGCGTTCGTTTTCGTCCCGACGGTGGTGACGACGCTGATCGCCACGCCGACCACCATGGCGAGCATGACGGCGTACTCAACGGTCGTCGGGCCGTCCTCGGACGAGAGCAACTCCCTACTCCTGACGAGTATCGATTTCATGGTCCAGCCCCGTTTCAGACGAGAGTGCGCCGGCTCGGTCTCGCACACAGGAATCAGCAGCCCCGACGCAGAAAGACGGCGGTGCCTCATGCTACCTTCAAGTTGATCGTTTCTCAAGGATAAAAGACGGTACTCGGCGGTACGCCGCGGTGTTTGCGTTCATCGGCGCGCGGTCGGTGAGACTATCGGACGGCACTCGTCGAGGTGTGGTCCGCGCGCCGGGCGCCGTCTCTCAAATGATGGCGGCGGGCGGGCGAATGCCTATAATAGTACACGTCGGCGGCGACTCCGGTTGGGGCGAATGGTGCCGGTAGAGGCCGTCGGGGGTCAAATACGCGCAAGCCTATGGTTTCCGATGGACGGATGCGTGCCTCCTTCCGTATCGATGCGGGCTTGGATACCGGAGTTGTCTAATGAGGTCATTCTCGAGTGGGCTCTGCATCGTCTTTCTGTTCTCCGGGCGGGTGACGGCTGTCGAGGTCTCGGATGAGATCGCGCATCTGCGTGCGGCGGTCCCGCGCGCGAAAGTGACGCTCGACGGTGGTGAGATTCGCCGAATCCACGGCGCAGCAGTGTCATTCGGTGGCACTCCGGAGCGGTCCGCGGAAGCGTTTCTTGACGCGCGCCTGGGTGCATTCGGCGTTGCGCGTGCCATGGTGCGGCACTGGGGAACGCACGAGGTGATGTCCGGAGAGTTCACGGTTCTCGCCTACCGCCAGTGGGTCGGCAACGTTCCGGTGTACGATTGCTGGCTCAAACTACTGATTCGCAACACGCCGGACCACCCGCTGGTTCTGGTGAACTCCTCACTGCGAGCGATGGATGATGAGCCGGGGCGCGCTCGAACGGTCCCCGCGCAGGCGCTCGGCGCGGTCCGTGACGCGGAGCCGTCGCTGGTCAACTTCAGCGTGACCGATCTGGTCTACTACCCAATGGAGCATGGTGAAGTGTCACTCTCGTGGCACTTCTTCGCCGACAACGGCGCGGCTCGCGGGCATGAGAGTTGGGAGTACTTCGTCGACGCGATCGACGGTGGCGTGCTGGCGCGGCGGCCCGGGATTCTCCACAACGCCGTGGAGGGGGTGGTCGCGGGCATGCAATCGGGGGCAGCACTGCCGGACCAGCCGAACAACGCGCCGACGTTGCTTGCGGTGTCTGGAGCGCGCGTGCGCGGCGACAACGGCGCGACCGGATACTCCGACGAATTCGGAACGTACGCGTTGGGCGACAACGGGTCCGACGCGACGCGTGTCGAGCTCGATCTGGTGGGGCAGTGGTGCACGGTCATCAACGCGGGCGAGGGCGGAGACCTTGCGGCCGGCGAGGACGTTGATGCCGCGGGGACGGCCGATTTTTCGCTGAACGACATGCCCGACGAGTTTTTCACTTCGCAATTGAATGCCATCACGGCCGTCACGACGGTGCATGATTTCCTGCGGGCGACAAACCCATCGACGGGCTTCCTGGACGTCTCGATTCCGACGTTTGTGAATGCGGAGGGCACGTGCAATGCGGCGTATTCGCTGGCGGATTCTTCGCTGACGTTCTTCGGGGCCGGGGACGGTTGCCCCAACACGGCGTATGCGTCGGTCATCTACCATGAGTACGGTCATTTTCTGATTGACAAGGCTCCCGGAGGTCCGGACTCGCTCCGCTATCACGAAGGGATGGCGGACGGCCTCTCGATGCTGCTGCGGAACGATCCGTGCGTCGGGCGCGATCTGCGCGGGCAGGACGAGGGGTGTTTGCGCGACCCGGCGGCGGCGGGCTTGCGGTATCCGTGCTTCGGGTCGCCACATTTTTGCGGTCAGGTGCT
>JAJDDR010000427.1 GCA_029260255.1 Phycisphaerae bacterium | reverse complement strand
TCACCTCTTGCAACGTATCGCGCTCTTCATCACTCAATCGAACAACGTACTTCTTCTGCATCGGGAAACCTCCTTGTCTTCCGAAACGTCAAAAACAAGAAGGTAGGATAACCCCGATTATGAGCTGTGACAAAGCACTAGAGGCGTTTCGGTACTTGCAGCGCCGAGGGCACCACCGACTCCCGTACGGGGAGTATGTGCGCGCCCAGACGTTGGGTGTCATACTGCCCGCGGCGACACCGACGTATAGCGTCGGCCTGCTCGCGTCCTGCGACCCGCCGGAGCCGATCGAAATCGCCATGCCGGAGGGATTCCCGCTGGAGCGGTGTTACCGATTCGATCCAGACCGTGAGAACGGTGCGGAAACCGATGAGGCGAACATCCATCTGTTGGCTGCGCTGGGCAAGTTGATTGTGCCGTTCGTGCCGGTAGGCATCGACCGCCGCTACGATGGCTACAGCTGGGCCAAACTACCGACCGTCACGGATGTGAGGGTCACGGTCGGCGAGGAGCGGTTCAAGTACTGGCTGTGGTCCGGGCAGATAGCCTGCATGGCATCGATCACGATCTCGATTCGCACGAGCGACGGGAAGGAGTTCTCATCGCCGGTGTGCATGGCGATCAATCCGGAACTCGATGAAAAAGTCACACGCTACTGCGAGGACCGCGTCCTCGTTACGGCGGAGGCTGAACATCGCCTTCAATCCGGAGAGATCTGGTGCCACCTCGGCGGTTGGGACGAGGACGGCGACACGTACGATACGCAGCTCTCAGGCTTCGAAGAGGACTTGGAGCGATTCTGGGCCAACGTCACCGGACCGGATGAGTTCCTGCGACGGAACATCGTACGCACAGTCGACGGCCTGGAGCGCAACTGGACATCCATCTCCATGGTGCCCAACGGGGCCGTCACGATTCACTTCAAGGACGGCACCTCGAAGACCATCAATCCGCCCACCGATCACTCCACCGGTTCCTAACCGACCGACCCAAAGCAAATGAGGCCGGTTTGCTGAGTAGCGGCGCAAATTCCGCGCGCGTGCGCGGACCGTATCTCAGCAGCCAGCTTTCGCATTGAATCGAAAGGAGTCTCTATGTCTGATCAACTGACCTGCCCGATCTGCGGGCACACGGAGATGTTCACCCTCGTCAATCACGCTCGATCCGAACACAAGATCGGACCCGACGTGTTCAAAGATCGCTTCCCGGAGCAAGCGTTGTGCAGCACGAGCTTTGCGTCATTCCTGGCGCAGCGCAGTGTTCACCGCGCAGGCAACGTGCTGCGATACCAGGTGAGCGTCGCCGGGACGCCGATGACCGCGCAGTACGGCGTCGATCATCCGCTTATCCCCGAGTCCGATCCTACGTTCGTCTGGACAGACACCTGCCGCGACGTGGCCGAAGCCATCGAGCACAATGAGCGCGCGTTTGTCTACGGTCCGAGCGGTACGGGTAAGAGCTCGCTCGTACGCGAGATCGCGGCGCTCACGCGCAGACCCGTGCGACGAGTCTCTCTCAACGGCGAAACCGGCGTCGGAGATTTCGTCGGACACTGGACGGTCACCGAAAACAAACAGACTGTGTTTGCCAGCGGCATCCTGCCCCAGGCCATGCGAGAAGGCTACATCCTGCAATTGGATGAGGTCGACGCCATGCAACCGGAGGTCGGCTTTGTCTTGCAACAGATCCTCGAACCCGGCGGTCACCTGTTGCTCACCGATACCGGCGAGGACGTCGCGCCGCACCCGGAGTTTCGGCTGGTGGCCACGGCCAACACGCTCGGCTTCGGTTGTGATTCGGGCTTGTACGCCAGCGGCACGCGCACGCTGAACTTCAGCTGGCTGGACCGCTGGGACGTCGTTGTCCATCTGGACTACCTGCCGGCGAAGCAGGAAGCGGACTTGTTGCGATCACGCCATCCGTCGCTCGACAAGAGCTTCCTCAAACGCGTCGTCAAGGCGGCTTGCGATCTGCGCAAAGCCCATGCTGCCGAGCAGCTCACCACCGTCATCACGACGCGACGACTGCTCGCACTCTGCGCACGCCTGGAACGTGGCAACGAATTCGAACGCGCACTTCGAGTGTGCGTGCTGAACAAGGTGCCACAGGAAGACGCCAAGGTCGTGCAAGAGACGTTCGACCATCACATCGGATCGTTGAAGAACCAATCACCGACCGCGTAGCCGACTCACAGAACACTCAAGACCTCAACAGGCCATGTCCCGTCAACCGCGATGCGGCGGGCGTGGCTTCTTCCTTGCGCATCGCGAGAGGAGATCGATGATATGCAATCGAATCCATTTGAGAGCCAGCTTGAACGGTTGGCGCGAACACTGACCGAAGAGTACGGCGTCAACGTGCTCTGTCAGGGAGACGAAGCCTGGACCGACGGCAAGCGAATCGTGCTGCCGTCACTTCCGGAACCCATGGACGGATCGCTGGAGAGGATGATCCTGGGGTTCCTGGACCACGAGATGGGCCACGTGGCCTTCTCGGATTTCACCGTTGTCGGGGAGTTTTCGAAGAAGCACCCCGGTCGCGAGGGCATGCTCAACGTCGTCGAAGACGCCCTGATCGAACGGCGTCTCATGGACC
>JAJDDR010000426.1 GCA_029260255.1 Phycisphaerae bacterium | reverse complement strand
CATTCACATCGCCTGGCGCGGGTCCGGTCATAACCGGGCTCGGGTATTTGGGCGAGTTCGAGTTCGAGGCCTCGGTCGATGCAAGCGGGACGTTCTTCCTCGACTTCCTGCCCCTCGACGCGCCGCCGAATGGTGGAACCGCGATGACCGACGAGACCGGGGTCGGACCGATCGTCGCTCAGTTGCAGCGATTGATCGTGAAGGTCGGACCCCAGCCCGCGAACGACGAGTGTGCGGGTGCCGCGGCGATTCTGGCCGAGAACGTCCCGTTCACCACGGCCACGGCCACGACGAGCTCACCGAACGCCGGCTTCGGTGGCGCGGCCAACGCGGTTTGCGCCGACAACGGCGACGACACCATCGAGAACGATATCTGGTTCACGTTCACCGCCGTCTGCGACGGCGCGTACATCGCGAGCACATGTGACCAAGCCGACTTCGACACCCGGCTCGAAGTGTACGAGAGCTGCGGCGTGTGCCCGCCGACCAATCTGGTGGCGTGCAGCGATAACGGCGCGAGCTGCGGCGGAGGCACGTCCGAGGCCGGCTTCAGCGCGATGGCGGGGGCGTGTTTCACGATTCGCCTCGGCGGTCTCGACGCGTCCGCGGTGGGCTCGGGTACCCTTTCGGTGGGTTCATCGACCGGGTGCCTGATCGACAGCGTCTGCCGCGCGGCCGGAGAGGTTAATCCTATTAACGAGTGTGAAGTGTGCGACCCGGCAGTGTCGTCGACGGCATGGTCGCCCGGCTCCTCCGGCATCGCCTGCGCCGCCGACGGCGACGCCTGCACGAGTGACGTGTGCGACGGGGCGGGCGCTTGCGGACATCCGCCCGCGCCGGCCGGCACGCCGTGCTCCGGAAGTGCGCCGGAGTGCTTCGTCAACGAATGCGACGGCGCCGGTCTGTGCGGGCGCCCGGCACCCTTCGGGACCCCCTGCACCGAGGACGGAAACGTCTGCACCGATGACGTGTGCAGCGGTGCGGGCCTCTGCACGGGCGTACCCAACAGCGCGCCGTGCAACGATGGCGTGTTCTGCAACGGCACCGACTCCTGCGGCGGCGGAACCTGTTCCGTCCACGTGGGTGACCCGTGTGCCAGTGGTCTGGATTGCCAGAACGTCTGCAACGAAATCGCCGTATCGTGCAACTCGCCGGCCGGTACCGTGTGTCTGGATGAGGGCGATGCCTGCACGGACGACCTGTGCAACGGCGCGGGCACCTGCGCACACCCATCCGCCGCGGCGGGAACGCCGTGCGCAGACGACGGCAACGCATGTACCGACAACGTGTGCAACGGCGCCGGAGGCTGCGTCGGCGTCAACAACGCCGCCGCCTGCGATGACGGCATCTTCTGCAACGGTCCCGACGGGTGTTCGGGAGGCGGTTGCTCGGTGCATTCAGGCAACCCGTGCTTCGGCGGTCCGCAGTGCGCCAATCTCTGCGATGAGATCGGCGGAACGTGCAACAGGTCCGCCGGCACGCCGTGCGCGTCCGACGGCAACATCTGTACCGACAACGAGTGCGACGGCGTCGGCGCGTGCGCCGCGATCCCCAACATCGCGGCGTGCGACGACGGCTTGTTCTGCAACGGCGCGGATACCTGCTCCGGCGGATCCTGCGCGGCGCACTCGGGCGATCCTTGCGCCGCCATCGGCCAAACATGCAGCGAGTTGGGAAACGAATGCGTCGAGTGCATCATCAGCACGGATTGTCCCGCCGACGGAAACGTATGCACCGATGAGATCTGCAGCGCCGGCGCGTGCATCACCGTGAGCAACAACGGTGCCTGCGACGACGGCGTCTTCTGCAACGGCGCCGACACCTGCTCCGGAGGGAACTGCTCGGTACACTCCGGCGATCCCTGCTTCGGCGGTCTGGAGTGCAACGACCTGTGCGATGAAGTCAACGACACGTGCAGCGTGCCGACCGGAACCCCGTGCGCCGGCGATGGCGACGTGTGCACCTCCGACGCGTGCGACGGCGCGGGCGCGTGCGGGCATCCGCCCGCGCCCTCGGGCGTACCCTGTCCCGATGACGGGTTTGAATGCACGCTCGATGTATGCGACGGCGCGGGCTTCTGCGGGCATCCGCCGACGCCTACCGGCATCGCCTGCACCGATGATCTCGACGACTGTACGCTGGACGAATGCAACGGCGCCGGCGTTTGCGGGCACCCCCCCGCGCCCTTGGGAACGGCATGCCCGGACGACGGCAACGAGTGTACTTTGGACGAGTGTGACGGCGCCGGCATTTGTGACCACCCGCCCACCGCCTCGGGTGTGGTGTGTGCCGACGACGGCAACGACTGCACGTCCGACACTTGCGACGGCGCGGGGCTTTGCGCCCACCCGCCCCTCGCGGCCGGCACGCTGTGCGACGATGGACTGCCATGCACGGGAACGGGCGAGCCGGGCGTCGGGGTGGATGAATGCGACGGCGCGGGGACCTGCACCGGCAGTCTCGATCCCTCCTGCGCCAACATCTGTCTCGACGCGGCCGTCGCCGTCGAGGGAACCAACATCGCCAACAACACCGGCTTCGGCACCGAGTTGCAGGTATCCTGCGCCTTCAGTTCGACCGGCGACACCTGGTTCAGGTACATCGCCGACTGCACCGGACTGCTGCTCATTACGACGACCGGCAGCCCCTTCGATACCGTGCTGACCGTGTTCGACACCTGCGGCGGCATCGAGATCGCCTGTGACGACGACGGCGGTCCCGGGCTGGCATCCGCCCTCACCATCAACGCCGTCGCCGGGCAGGATTATCTTCTGCGCGTCGCCGGCTTCGGCGGGGCGGCCGGCGATGTGTTGCTAAACATCGCCCGGCTGGATACCTGCCTGATCGCCGGAGTATGCCACAGCGCAGGCACCGTCAACCCGGCCAACGAGTGCCAATGGTGCAGCGCCCAACCTTCCGCCATCGATTGGTCGCCGACGCTCAAGGGCACCGCCTGCGGCAATCAGACACCCGATCACCCGCAGTGCGACAGCCCGGACTCGTGCAACGGTCTGGGTGAGTGCGAGTCCAATCACAAGCCGCTGAACCTCCCCTGCGGCGACCCCAACGACGACGGCTGCGACAATCCGGACACCTGCGACGGTCTGGGAATGTGCCAGGTCAACTTCGAACCGGTTGGCTTCACCTGCGGCGACCCGCTGAACGACGGGTGCAACAACCCGGACACGTGCAACGGCGCCGGCACTTGCCTCGACAACTTCGAGCCGGTGGGATTCGCCTGCGGCAGTCCGACGGATACGCAGTGCGACAACCCGGACACCTGTAACGGCATCGGCACCTGCCTGGACAATCTCGAATCTCCCGGCTTCGCCTGTGGCGATCCGACCAATTCGGAGTGTGACAACCCCGACAGTTGCGACGGCACCGGGATCTGCCTGATCAACTTCGAGCCCCCCGGTTTCGCGTGCGGTGACCCGGCCGACACGGGGTGTGACAATTCCGACTCGTGCGACGGGTTCGGCACCTGCCTCGATAACTTCGAGTCGGTCGGCTTCGCGTGCGGCAGTCAGGCCGATACGGACTGCGACAATGCCGACACGTGCAACGGTCTCGGGGCGTGTCTGGTCAATCTGGAGCCGATCGGCTTCACCTGTGGCGATCCACTCGACACAGGTTGCGATAACCCGGATTCGTGTGACGGCTCCGGGCTCTGCCTGGTCAATCTCGAGCCGGTCGGCTTCGCCTGCGGCAGTCCGGCGGACACGGGCTGTGACAATCCCGACACGTGCGACGGGACCGGCGTCTGTCTGGACAACCTGGAGTCCGCGGGCTTTGCATGCGGTAGTCCCGCGGCTACGAGGTGTGACGATCCGGACAGTTGCGACGGAGCGGGCGTGTGCCTGAACAACTTTGCGGTGAGCGGGCTCGCGTGCGGCGACCCTGCGGATGCGGACTGCGACAACCCGGACACGTGCAGCGGAACCGGCTTCTGTCTGCCGAACCTGGAGCCGCTGGGATTCCTGTGTGGTGATCCGGCCGACACCGATTGCGACAATCCCGACAGTTGCGACGGGACCGGAGTCTGTCTCGACAACCTCGAGTCGAGTGGTTTCCCGTGCGGCAACCCGGCCGATACTGATTGCAACAACCCCGATACCTGCGACGGCGGGGGGGCGTGCCTCGACAACTTCGAGTCGGTCGGTTTCGCGTGCGGCGACCCGAGCAACACCGACTGCGACAATCCCGACACCTGTGACGCCGGCGGCGTTTGCCTGCCCAATCTCGAATCACTCGGCTTTGCGTGCGGCAGTCCGATCGATACCGGTTGCGACAATCCCGATTCGTGCGACGGACTCGGTCTGTGCCTGGACAACTTCGAGTCGGTCGGCTTCGCCTGCGGCGATCCGTCGGATACCGGCTGCGACAATGTCGACACCTGCAACGGCATCGGCACGTGTCTGCCGAACTTCGAAACGATCGGGTTTGCCTGTGGGAGCCCGGCCGACACGGAATGCGACAACCCCGACTCATGCAACGGCGCGGGATTGTGCCGCGATAACTCTGAGGTGTTCGGTGTTGCCTGCGGTGATCCGACGAACACGAACTGCGACAATCCCGACATCTGCGACGGCGGCGGTTCGTGTCTGGACAACTTCGATGCGGACGGTTCTCCTTGTCCGAACGGAATCTTCTGCGACGGGAACGAGACCTGCGTCGTGGGCGTGTGCGTGGACAACGCCGACCCGTGCATCGACGACCCGCATTGCGACGAGGCGGCCGACGTCTGCCTGGAATGCCTGAACGTCAACGAGTGTGCCGACGCGGACGCGAACGGCATCACCGACGACGCGTGCTTCTGGTATGATTGCGTGACCAACGCCTGCGAAGCGACGCCGCGCGTTTTTGCAGACGTCGGCGGCGCGTTCGGGGATTGCCCGCCCGACGGTTTCACCAACGTCCACGACCGCAACCACGTGCTCACCTGCTTCTCCTCCACGAATCCCTGTGCGGCGATCAACGCCGACATCGGCGGTCAGTTCGGCGCCTGTCCGCCCGACGGCTTCTGCAACGTCCACGACGCCAACCACGTGCTGGTCGCGTTCGAGGGCAACTCCGCGTGCGCCTGTCCGTTGGACGGCGGCGGTCCGATGCCGGAGTTCGCGTCCCGTGTCGTCGCCGAAGCTCGCTTGACCGCCGTGGCCAAGAGCGACCCGATTGACCCGGGCGACGAGGTCGCCGTTCGGATCTACGTCGACGCTTCTCTGAAGGACCTGCAGAGCTACCAGTTGGATGTGCGGGCGCGCGGCGGTGCCGGCGGTCAACTCGAACTGATCGGCATTTCGATCGAGCCGCACAAGCGTTACGTGTTCGCCGAATCGAACGGAGTGTTCAATGCGATCAACGTGATGAACGGTCAGATGTTAAACGGTCTGACCACGTCTACCGGTGTCGCGACGCCAGCGTCGGGCTACCTCGCGACGTACACGTATCGCGCATCGGCCGATGCGGCGGGTCGGTTCGTCGTGGACGTGCTCCGCGACGCTCAGACGTATCTTGTTGCGTCAATGAACGGGAGAATCGATGTGGTGTCCACCAGGCCGGCGTCGATCGTGGTCACGCCGGGGCGTGCGGTCAGTATTCGGTAGGGGTGTGGGCGACTGTTCTGTCGCCCGGCAATCAGAATGAATGGAGTCTTATCATGACTGCGAGAGAACGGAGTGCAGGACGGACGTTGGTCTGGGCTATCGGGCTCACTGTAGTGGGGTTGGCGGGGGCATCCGCCTTCGGCGCGGCGCGGGTCTTCATGGCGCTGCCGGGTGACCAGGCGGTCGTCGCTCCAGGCATACCTTACACGGTGTTCATGGATCCCGGCACCTCGGTGACGCTCGAGGTGTGGATCGAGGACACCACCCCGCAGTTGTTGGGTGGTTATCAGGTCGCGGCGCCCGGGGTGGTGCCCCTGGCGGCCGGCACCGGCACGGTCACCTACATCGACCGACCAACTGCGCCGCCGCCGGCGACGCAGGGCGACTCCGTCGCGGTGAACACGTCGCGTCCGGAGTGGGTTTTCAACGGGCTGCCGGGCGGGATCGTGTTCTTCAGCGAGACGGGGCTGCCGGCCGGGTTTGCGTTCATCGGCATCGTGCCGCTCGGTGTGGGCGCGCTGATTCCCGGTTTGGGGTACATGGGCGAGTTTGAGCTTGAAGCATCCGCCGATGCGAGCGGCACGTTTGTCCTGGACTTCCTCCCGGATGGAGCCCCGCCCAACGGCGGTACCGCGCTGAACGATGAAACCGGCGTGGGCCCGGTCGCATTCTCGCCGCAGCGCACCGTGATCAAGGTCGGCCCGCAGCCGGCGAACGACGAGTGCGCCGGCGCCGTCGCGATGTTCGCCGGTGACCTGCCGTTCGACACGACCAAGTCAACGACGAGCGATCCAAACACCGATTTCGGCGGTCCGGGCAACGCGGTCTGCGACGACAACGGCAACGACACTATCCAAAACGACATCTGGTTCACGTACACCGCCCAATGCGAGGGCGTGACCACGGTCAGCACGTGTGACCAGGCGACGTTCGATTCGCGCATCGAGGTGTATCAGGGCTGCGGCGTGTGCCCGCCGTCGCCGCTGATCGCCTGCAACGATGACGGCCTGTCGTGCGGAGGCGGAACGTCGGCAACGACGTTCTTCGCGACGCAGGGGACGTGCTACACCATCCGCCTCGGCGGCAGCGACATCATCGAGAGCGGGTTCGGAACGCTGACCATCAACTCGGGAAGTTGCTTCATCAACAACACCTGTCGAGCAGCCGGCGAACTCAACCCGCTCAACGAGTGTGAGTCGTGCATTCCCCAACTCACCCAGAACAACTGGTCGGCCCGGGCCGCCGGAGCAACATGCACCGACGACGCTGAGGTATGCACCATCGACCAGTGCGACGGTGCGGGAGTGTGTGCCCATCCGCCAGCCAACGTCGGAACCGCCTGTCCAGATGATGGGCAGGACTGCACCCTCGACGCCTGCGACGGCGCGGGAGCCTGCGCCCATCCGCCGGCCATGGCCGGTACGACCTGTCCCGACGACGGTGCCGAATGCACGCTCGATCAGTGCGACGGCGCCGGTGTCTGCGGTCACCCACCGGCCGGCGCCGGGCTGCCGTGCATCGATGACGGCGACGTTTGCACGTTGGATCAGTGCGACGGAGCAGGCGTCTGCGGTCACCCGGCCGGTCCCGCCGGCGTGCCATGCGATGACGGGCTCGCCTGCACCGGAACCGGTGAGCCAGGTGTCGGCATCGACGAGTGCGACGCCGCGGGCAACTGCGTCGGCCAGCTCGATCCGAATTGCTCCGACAACTGCATCGACGCTGCCGTTGCCTTCGAAGGGCAAAACCTCGGCAACAACACCGGCTTCGGAACCGAGATCATCGCTTCCTGTGCCCTGTCGGCGCACGACGCATGGTTCGTACACCAAGCCTTCTGCGACGGCGACATCAGGTTCAACACCGTCGGCAGTTCCATCGATACCGTACTCACCGTCTACGATGCGTGCGGCGGACCGGAACTCGCCTGCGACGACGACGGCGCGCCAGGCGCCGATGCCACGATCACCATTCCCGTCACCGCCGGACAGGACTACTTCGTCCGTGTGGCCGGCTTCAACGGCGCGCAGGGCGCGATCGTGCTCAACATCACCCGATTGGATGCCTGCCTGATCGACAGCGTCTGTCGCGCTCCGGGCGAGGTGAATCCTGCCAACGCCTGCGAGGTCTGCCTGCCGGTGTTCGAAACCGAAGGTTGGTGGCCCCGCTCGAAGGGTACGGCCTGTGGAAACGGAACGCCGACCAATCCGGAGTGCGACGCGGCCGACGCCTGCGACGGCGCGGGCGTTTGCGAAGCGAACCACAAGCCGCTTGGCCTGTTCTGTGGCGATCCGACGAACACGGAGTGTGACAACCCGGACATCTGTGATGGTGGCGGGTCCTGCGTCGACAACTTCGAGACCGCGGGTGCGTCGTGCGGTGACGGGAACGACGACGACTGCGACAACCCGGACACGTGCAGCGGGCTGGGGAGTTGTCTCGACAACTTCGAGGTCACCGGTTTTGCGTGCGGCGATCCGACCAACACCGCGTGTGACAATCCGGACACGTGCGACGGATCGGGCGGTTGTCTGATCAACCTCGAGCCGGACGGCACGCCGTGCCCGAACGTGCAGTTCTGCGACGGCGTGGAAACGTGTCTGACCGGTGCGTGCGTGGACAACGCCGACCCGTGCATCGACGACCCGCACTGCGACGACGTCGCCGACGTTTGCCTGGACTGTCTCCTCGTCAACGAGTGTGCCGACGCCGACGCGAACGGCATCATCGACGACGCGTGCATCTGGTACGACTGCGTGACGAACGCTTGCATCGAGGTGCCGCGCGTATTCGCCGACGCCGGCGGACCGTTCGGCGACTGTCCGGTCGACGGCTTCGCCAACGTCCATGATCGCAACCACGTGTTGAGCTGCTTTTCGAGTACCAACCCGTGTGAGTCGATCAACATCGACGTAGGCGGTCCGTTTGGCGACTGCGCTCCCGACGGATTCTGCAACGTGCACGACGCGAATCATGTGTTGGCGGCGTTCGCGGGCAACTCCGCCTGCGCCTGTCCGTTGGACGGCGGCGGACCCGCTCCGCAGCACGTCTCCGCCGTGGTCGGCGCGGCGCGGCTCGACGTGGTTCCAGATGTGCGGGCGGCACACCCGGGTGATGAAGTGGTGGCCCGCGTGTTCGTCGCGGGGGCGCTCGAGGATCTTCGCAGCTATCAGTTGGACGTCGACGTGTCGGGCGGTCGCCGCGGGATGCTCGAACTCGTTGACATCACGCTCGAACAGCGCGCGGACTACGTCTTTGATGGTGTGTCCGCCGGGTTCAGCGCGATCAATCTTCTGAACGGGCAGATGCTCAACGGGTTGGAAGCGGGTGGCGTAGAGACACCGCAGAGCGGCTACCTGGCGACGTACCGGTACCGAGTCAGCGATGACGCGATCGGCACGTTCGTGATCGACGTGCCGGTCAGCGGAGAAACGTACTTGATCGCCTCACGCGACGGGCGGATCGACGTGACCTCGACGATTCCGGGAGTCGTCGTCGTAACTTCGGGTCCGGCGCGCGGGATTCGCTAGACTCCGCGTCCTCCGTGGTTTTGCCCGCTACGCGGCTCCCTCTCGGGTCTTCAAACCCGCGTGGGAGCCGCTCCTTCAGGACCGCGCCCGTAAGGAAGCGGCCTCGCGCGCACGGGCACGGTCTTGCGTTTCGAGGCCGCTCCTTGACAGTCGCGGTTCGGAACGTGGTCAGAACCGCGCCCGTGAGGAAGCGGCTTATTCGCGCGAGAACCGGCATCGCCTGCCCGCTGCGCGGGGTCGCCCGACTCAGTTCTTGTAAACCTCGCTTCCGAGCGGCTACACTGTGGTCGGTCGTGATGAGCCGAATGTGAGGTGGGTCATGTATATGACATGTCGCGTTGTACTGGTATGGAGTGCGCTCGCCGCTACGTGTGCCGTGGCGGCGGAGCCGTGTGAGGACAGTGTCGAGCATGTCCTTCACAAAGCCAACGTCGCGGAAGATCCCTGCGCGGCGCACGCACGGCATCTGATTGCGAAGCCGCCGTTGTGTTTTGATCGGGTCGCACGGCAGGAGTACGCCGAGGCGTACGGCTTTGCGTGCTTGATCGAACCGATCGTGTTCACGCAGGCGGTGGTGGATGCGAGCGCCGACGGCGTGAACTCGGTGCATGCGGCCGACGTGGACGGCGACGGCGACATCGATCTGCTGTCGGCGTCGAGTACGAACGACACCGTCGCGTGGCATGAGAACCTGGGTGGCGCGAAACCGAGTTTCGTCACGCACGTGGTGACCGACACCGCGGACGCGGCGCGATCGGTGTATGCGATCGACGTTGACGGCGATGGTCACACCGACATCGTGGCCGCGTCGGCGATCGACCGGACCATCGCGTGGTTCGAGAACGACGGCAACATGCCACCGGGTTTCACGGAACACGAGATCAGCACGAACGCGCAGTTCGCGCAGTCGGTGTTCGCCATCGACCTCGACGGTGACGACGACGTGGACGTGCTCTCGGCGGCGAGCGGGAACAACACGATCGCATGGTACGAAAACGACGGAGGCGTTGTTCCGAGCTTCACGCCGCACGTGATTTCCAGCTCGGCCAGCTCCGCACGAAGCGTCTATGCGGCCGATGTCGACGGCGATGGCCTCGTGGATGTGCTTTCGGCGTCCGCGTTCGATTCGACCGTGGCGTGGTACGAGAACAACGGCGGTTCGCCGCCGAGTTTCGCGCGACGCGTGATTACTTCGACGGCCACCGGAGCGAAGTCGGTGTTTGCGGCTGACCTCGACGGTGATCTGGACGTAGACGTCGTGGCGACGGCGTCCGACATCGACATGGTAATGTGGTACGAGAACGACGGCGGGACGAACCCGCAGTTTGCCGAACACGTCGTGACCGATCAGCAGGACGTGCCGGAGTCGATCTTTGCGGCGGACATGGACGGTGATTCCACCGTGGATGTGCTTGTGACATCGAACGCGGACGACATGATCGCGTGGTACGGCAACGACGGCGGTTCACCACCGGCGTTCAATCTGATCGCCACGGCGTCGGCGGACGGGCCTCGATCGGCGCTGGCCGCGGATGTGAACGGCAACGGCGTGATCGATGTCGTGGCGGGTTCGGCGTTTGACGACACCGTGGCGTGGTATGAACCGACCGAGCCCCCGCTGGGGGCGTGCTGCCTTCCGGACAGCAGTTGCGAACCGGACCGGTGCCTCGTCGACTGCGCGGATCTTCGGGCATGGGCGTGGAACGAGAGCGGCTCGTGCGCAGAGATGGCGTGTCCGGGTGAGACGAGCCCGGCGATGTTCCTGGTTGATACGCTCAGCTACGGACGCTTCAAGCAGCGGATCTTTCAACTGGCGGCGTTGGGTTCGCGTCACTGGACGCAGCCGGGCAACGCCGTCGCCCTGGACATGCTCGAAGACTGGCTCGTGTCGTTCGGGTACGACAACGTCGTGCGCGACCCGTACGTTTTCAACGGGCAGACGCGGCACAACATCTACGCGACGAAGATCGGCGCCGAGCGTCCGGACGAGATGTACGTCGTCGGGGCGCACATGGACAGCATCAACATCAACGGAAATCAGACGCAAGCGCCCGGCGCGGACGACGACGGCTCGGGAACGTCGTCGGTGCTGGAGATGGCGCGCGTGTTCGGGCGGGCGCGAACGGACGTGAGCGTCCGTTTCATCCTGTGGAACAATGAGGAGACGGGCCTGAACGGCAGCGAAGCCTACGTCGAGAACCACCGCGACCTCCAGGGCACGCCGGGCGAGCCGCGGTGGTTGGGGATGATCCAGCAGGACATGATCCTGCTCGACCGCCTCGAAGAGCCGGACGCAGACGTCGAGTTTCAGGCCAACGCAAACGCCGGCGGCGCGTCGAACATCTTGGCCGAGTTCGTCGTGGGGGCGATGTCCCGCTACGGGAACATGCCGGCCCAGGTCGGCGACGACATGAACTTCACGGACTCGGTGCCGTTCCAACAGGACACCGTGGCCGTCAGCGTACGCGAGAACCGGCGCGTCGAGGAGATCGGCACCGGCAGCAATCCGAACTGGCATCAGCCGTCGGATCTCTTCGCGACGTACACGGAGCAGGACTACCAGTTCGGTTTCAACGTGGTGAAGATGGTGTGCGGGTCTCTCGGTGAGCTGACGGGTGCCGCCCTGTGGGGTGATGCCGACGAAGACGACGACATCGACCTGTTCGACTTCCAGGTCTTTCTCGAATGCCAGTCCGATCCGGGCGGCGGAACCGCGGTGGGCTGCGAAGTGTTTGACTTCAACTCCGACGGGGATGTCGACTTACACGACGCGGGTGCATTTCAACTCATGTTCGGGACGTAGGGCGGTGTCACAGCCAGATGGGATTCTCTCCGAGCCCCGACCGTAAGGGAGGGGACACGCGGTGACGCGGGTCACCCCGTTGGCGCTTCCTGATTCCGATGGTTGTTGGATCGTTTTGGTCCTCGGGGCAGAGTTGCGGTCGGTTGGGGTTCTTCGACGCCGGCGTGGACCATGGCGGCGCGAACCAGCGCGACGAACAGGGGTTCGGGATCCAGCGGGCGACTCGTCAGTTCCGGGTGAGCTTGAGTGGCGAGGAAACACGGGTGGACCTCGCGGGGCAATTCCAGAACCTGCATGATGGGGTGAACCGGGGCGCGACCCGAGAAGATCAAGCCGCTGGCCTCGAGGCGTTCGATGAACGCCGGATCCACTTCGTAGCGATGACGGAAGCGCAGGCGGATCTGCCCGGACTCACCGTGCAAATCAGAGATGATGGAACCCTCGGAGAGCACGACGTCGTGGCCGCCGAGTCGCATGTTGCCGCCGAGACCTTCGATTTCCTTCTGTTCGGGGAGGATATCGATCACCGGGTAGGGGCCGTCGGCGTCGATTTCCGTGCTGCTGGCGCCTTCGAGTCCGCAGACGTTGCGAGCGTACTCGATGACTGCGATCTGGAAACCGTAGCACAGGCCGAGGTAGGGGATGGCGTTTTCCCTTACGTATTGGATGCATGCCAGTTTGCCGTCCACGCCGCGAACTCCGAATCCCCCGGGGACGATGACGCCGTTGATGTGTTCCAGCCGTTTGGCGACGTTGTCGTCCGTCAGTTCGGCGCTGTCGATCCACTCGAGTTGGACCTTGGCACCGTAGTAGACACCCGCGTGTTCGATGGCCTGGATGATGCTCGCGTAGCTGTCGCGCAGCGAGGTGTACTTGCCGGTCACGCCGATGGTCACCGCGTGTTTTGTCTCGCGGAAGCGAGCGATGTAGTCGTTCCAGACCTCTCGCTCGGCGTCCTCTCGCACCGTGTCGGGGCGGTCGCCGAGACCGAGAATGTCGAGCACCGCCGTGTCGATCCCGGCGCCACGGAGCATCTCGGGGATGACGTAGACGCTGTCGCAATCGTGCATGGAGAAGACGCGTTCCATGGGGACGTTCGAGTACATGGCGATCTTCTCGCGGACTTTTTTGGAGGCGGGATGGCGTGCGCGGCACGCGATGATATGCGGGTGGATGCCCGCGGCCATCAGGGCTTTGAGGTTGAGTTGGGCGGGCTTGGACTTCTGCTCGCCGAGCATAGAGGGCTCGACGATGTAGGTCAGGGCGACGTTGCAGACGCTGCCGGGTCCCTCTTCGAATGCGAGTTCGCGGATGGCCTCGATAAAGTAGGCGTTCTCCACGTCGCCGACCGTGCCACCGATCTCCACGAATACGACGTCCGCGCCGGTGGTGACGGCCAACTCGCGGAGTCGGCTCTTCACTTCACCGGTGACGTGCGGGATCATCTGAACGTCGCGCCCCAGGAACCCGCCGCGGCGTTCCTTATCGAGGACTTTGGAGAAGATCTGGCCGCTCGTGCAGAAGTTGAGCCGCGTGAGGTTCTGGTTGAGCATGCGCTCGTACGTGCCCAGATCCATGTCGCACTCCATGCCGTCGTCGAGGACGAACACCTCGCCGTGGCGGAACGGGTTGAGCGTGCCGCTGTCGCGATTAAGATATCCTTCGAGCTTGATCGGGGCGACCGTCAAGCCCTTGTCTTGCAGCACCTTGGCGAGCGAACTGGAGAAGATCCCCTTGCCCAAACCGCTCATCACCGTGCCGAACACGACGACGTAGCGACACTGTCCCTTGCGATAGCCGGCGGGCATCGGCGTGTAGAATTCCGTTTCGTCGGAGGTGTCGCTCAATGATGAAAGCGTCCGTTCGCCGTCCATTACGCACTCTCTTTCGTGTTCATGCCACCGCACCCGGATGGGAAGCGTTTCGTCGTTTCACAAATGCCGCGTAGTCGGCCGGCGTGTCGATCCCCACGGCCGCCTTCCCCACCAAACCCACCGCGATGTCGTATCCGTGCTCGAGAACGCGGAGCTGCTCGAGACCCTCCACCCGCTCCAGCGGCGTCGGCCGAAGTGAAGCGAGTTCAATCAGAAAGTCCCGCCGATAAGCATAGACTCCGAGGTGAAGGTACGGTCCATCAAACTCGGAATCCGCGTTTCGCGGGTAAGGGACGACGCTCCGCGAGAAGTAGAGCGCCTTCCCGCCGCCGCAAACCACCTTCACGCACCCCGGATCGTCCGCCCCCGAGCCGTGGGATTCATCCCGCGCGGAGACCGCCGCAAAGCTACAAGCAAGCGTGCCCATCGGACAGGTGCCCCCATCCAGCAGCGAGACCAGCGTGTCAACCGCGTCGGGCTCGATTTCGGGCTCGTCGCCCTGCACGTTGACCACGATATCACAGTCGATATCGCGGACCACCTCCGCCACCCGGTCGGTCCCGGAGGGGTGGTCGGGTCGCGTCATGACGCAATCGCCGCCGAAAGAGGCCACGGCCGAGGCGATGCGCTCGTCGTCGGTGGCGACGATGACGCGATCGATCCGTTTAGCCCGGCTGACCTGCTCGTACACGTGGTGAATGAGGTACTTTCCGGTTTCTTTGGCGAGAGGCTTCCCGGGGAAGCGGGTAGACGCGTAGCGTGCTGGAAT
>JAJDDR010000425.1 GCA_029260255.1 Phycisphaerae bacterium | reverse complement strand
AAGAAACGCGCAGTCTCCTGTCACTGTCCGCGTGGCCGGTCGCCGCGTGCCTGTCGCTCAGTGTGGCATGCCCTCGTGGCATGTGGCATGGCTATCGAGTCTCGCCGGACGCGCCCGTCCGCGCCGAGGGCACACACGCAGACTCCCCCCGCAATAGAAGATGCCCCGGTCGCGCCTCGCGGGGAACCGTCATTCGTCGAGACCATCGAGTCTCGAGCCAACCACCACCCCACGCCGCCAAAGCCCGGGCACCCACACAGACTCCCGAGATAAAGTGCGTGTCCCCCGAACTACCTCACAACAGGTCGCAGAATTCCTCGACGGTAAGGCCTGCATCCTTGATGAGCCGTCTCAATGTCCCCGACTTCATGTCTGTCCTGCCGTGGACCGGAACCGAGAGGCGGTAAGGGTGCTCCGCCTTCTTCATGACGTGATGGCTGCCGGACACACGGTCAACTTCGAAGCCGACTTGCTCAAAGGCGCGAATCGCTTCCTGGCCCGTAACGGCCGGTAGCCTAGGCATAGGCGGACAACCACTTCGTGATTTCGTTGTCGTCGGTCGAGAGTCCTGATTCTTGCCACGGAATCGGTACGCCGTCACCTTGATACGATTGTATCACAGCGCGAAAAGCCTCTTGGATGTTGGCGACGGCTTCCTCTTCTGTGTCGCCTTCGCTCACGACGCCCGGCAGGTTTGCGAGGTAGACAGAGAATCCGCCCGACTCCTCGCGAATCAACCTAACATCGAGTCGATACGGCTTACGATCATCGTCTACCGGCCCCGCGCATCGAAGGCCCTCAAACCGTTGCAGCCCCGGCCCTTCAGCAATAATTGGACTCATGTCTTTCGCTCCACAATCTGAATCTTCAATCGCCCCAGTGGCGTGCCGTCCTTCATCGCGAGCTCAAAATCAAAGAACCCAGCGTGCGGCATCAAAAAGCCCGGGACAGGAATCACTGCCTCGATGACGTCCGTCGGGCTGGCGGCGCTGACTGTGATGATCGGTGAACTCATCAGGACTTCCTGGTTACTCAGGTCGACAAACCGCAAGACACACTGAATGCTCCCGTGGACACCCGTCATGCGGATGTACGCAGCGGTTTCAAGCCCATGCTGAGTCGGTAGTTGTTCCGCCGACAACGCGCTGAATGTGCCAAGAATCGTGCATTTCCGGGTAGCAGGATCCACGTGGACATGGTCCGCAAGCAAGAGCGCTTGGAGATCAGGCGTTATTGTCACAGCATTCTCCACAGCTCATTCTACGAAAGCGTACCGCGCCTGTTCAAGATGGCTATCGGGTGATCGCGAACCATTTCGACAACCTCGTCGGGCACCAACGTCGTCCAATAAGTGGGGGTTCGGCAGCAACACAACATGTCCAGAGCTACGGTCGTCGACCCCCACAGGTTGTATCAACACACCCGCAACCCGCCACAATCGCCCCAACGCCCCCGCATGCATGATTGTGCGTCCGGGCGACACGGGCGCCCAGGACTGGCGTGTGTGGTCGCAGGTGAGTGCGGAGGACGACACTCCGGCCAACCTGGGGGCGTTGACCGTGGACGCGGATAACACGGGCAATACGTTCAAGGTGAAGGTCTGGAACCAGGTGGCGGGGCACGCAGGGGCGGCGGACTGTGCCAACCAGGTCACGTGGTCGAGCTGCCCGCCGTAGGGCGCGACACGAAGCGCTCGTTCGGAGCATTGCGTCCGCGCGAACTGAAGTTCGCGGCTCGAGGGTTGGCGCGCTGCGCCGAAAACGGGGTGCCGGGGTCGGGGCGTCAGTTTGATCTTCGGCGGCGGGTGTTCCGGGGGGCGGGGCGGGCGGCGCAGGAGAGGGTGAGGGCGGTGAGGAACAGGAGTGTCAGGACCGCGGCACCCCACTGGGTGAGGGCGGGGACGGCGGGTCCGGTCGGGGGGAGTTCGCACGCGGCGGGGGCCGGCGGGGGCGGGTCGGCGCCGGTCCACGCGCCGACGAAGGCGAACCAGTCGGCGCAGTCGACGTCCCCGTCGCCCGGTGTGCCGTCGCCCGTGCCGGCGGGCGGGTCCATGTCCGCCCAGCGGCAGCCGGGTCCGGCGTCGACGTCGGGGCAGTCGCAGTCCGGTCCGGCGACGGGGCCGTCAGGGCCGAACGGGGCGTTCAGAGGAGAGTGGGCGCCGCTGTAGTCACCGCAATGGCACAAACACTCGACGAAGTACGGGTAGTCCGATCCGTCGACCGACCCGTCGGAGTCGAAGTCGCCGGAGGCGTCCACGGGGATGACGCCATACCTTATGTGGTCGAAACGATTAACGGTGGGCAGGTTTATGGATGCTCCCAGCCAGGTGATTCGAGGGTTGAAGACGAGAAGGTCCCCTTCGGGTTCTCCCGAATCGACGACCTGCCCATCGATGTACCAGACGTACAGCTCGGCGCCGTAAAGTTCCAGCCGATGCGTGTGGGCAATCCCAGGTTTTATAGGGACGTGAACGAGGGGGAGCAGGTTGTCGCGGTTGAGCTTGGCCAGGTTGCGGGCGACGAAGAACGTGTAGCGTACGCCGTACGAGTGCGCGACGGCCAGCGCCGTTGGTCCTCCCCAAACAATCTCCGACTGGTCGCTGCCGCCCTCAACGAGCCAGTCGACGAAGAATGTCGGATACCCCACCCAGGCGTTCAAAGGCTTTCGGAAGGCCTCTTGCTCGACTTCAAGGGGGGGAGGGCAGTCGGTGCTATCCATATCCTGAAAATACCATCCCTGATCGACCCACACGGTCGGGTCGCAATCCTGGGCGACGAGGTTCCAGTTGCTATCCGTCGGAAGGGAGTCTCCCTCCCAGGAAGAAACCTGGGCCTTCGCAGTTGACAGGTGGGCACCAATCGCCAAGCATAACAAGGCGAGTCGGAGGGGAGACGATCTTGCGTCGAATTGGGTCGTCATTGCGATGGCCCTTTCAGTTCCACTCATCGTAACCGCAAGGAGAGCAAGAATGAACCCCTTCCAGAAGAAACTGGCGAGCGTCTTGGTAGTGGGCGGATCCTTCACGGTTGCCCACCCGTGTGTAGCGGTCGACCCTGACCCAGCATGCCGAGCGGAAGGCGGGGCGTACGTATGCGTGCAACGGACTACCGGAACGCCGGTGGAAGACACGCATTTCAGCCTTGACTTTTCCGACCCGGACAACCCGAGCGTGGAGTTTATCACGGGCGCCCAGGACTGGCGTGTGTGGTCGCAGGTGAGTGCGGAGGACGACACTCCGGCCAACCTGGGGGCGTTGAACGTGGACGCGGATAACACGGGCAAAACGTTCAAGGTGAAGGTCTGGAACTAGGTGGCGGAGCACGCAGGGGCGGCGGATGTGGGGTCCATCACGCTGACGGCGTCGAACTGGACGGGGCATTCGGCGGTCGCAAGCGGATCGGACATCACGGGCGACCTGGGCACGATGACCCTGGTGAAGGACTCCGGCGGTTACGGCGGGTTCGCCGACGGGTTCACGGTCGCCGGGGACGTGACGGGGAACGTCACGCTGCCCAAGGGCGCCGGGTTTACGGTGGTTGGGCAGATCGGCGTTGCGGGCGGCGGTGCGACCACACTGGCGGTCGAGGACATTACCGACGGATACGTGACGATCGGCAGCCTGGTCGATGCGGCGGTCGACGTCACCGCGGTGTCGGGGACTTCGTCGTATCCAGCGGGCGTATGGGTGAAGAACGGGGCGGCCTCGAGCAGCATCATCGAGATCACCACGATGGGCGCCTATGCAACGGTGAAGATCGGCGATCAAGTCTCCGTCGACGCCGACGCATGGATCAACCTCTCCAGCGGCGTTCCCCTGCATTCGATGATCGACCTGAGTATGGCGGACATGACCGGATACGGGATCACACTGGGGGGCGGCACGTACTATGACTTGGCCGGCGAGATCTACGTAGGCGTATGGAACGGGGAGTATCTGCTGGTGGACGACGTGAGCGGGACGCTGCGTTTCAACCGGATCGAGTCCGGCCCGATCACCGTCTTTGGTGCCGTGACCGGGTTGATCGATGTGAACGACGACTTGGCCGGAGGAACCCTGCAAGTGCGGGGCGACCTGAGCGGCAACGTCACGATCGACGACGATCTCGCCGGGGGGCTGCTGGAGATCAAAGGCGATCAGACCGGCGACATCACGATCGGCGACGACGTGATTGGCGGCGAGTTGGAGGTCGAGGGCGCGGTTAGTGGTGACATCACGATCACGGACGACTTCAACGGCGCCACGGGGCTGCTCGATTTGCAGGGCGCGTTGACGGGAACGGTCCGGGTGGGCGGCGACTTCACCGCGGGGGGCGTGACCGTGAACAGCGTCGGGGGTGCGGGTCAGATTCTAACGTTGGGCAGCTTCAACGGGGGCGCGAGCAGCCTCAGCGTGACGACGACGATGTCGGGAATCATCGACGTCGTGGGCGCGATGACCGCCGGCGAGATCGACCTGGCGGGCAACGTGAGCGGCACCTTGTCGGTGGGAAGCGTCTCGGGCACCGCCCTTCTCGACCTTCACAATCCGTTGAGCGGCACCATTCAGGTCGACGGCGCCTTCAGCGCCGGAACACTCAACGTCGGCAGTGTGGATGCTGCGGGCGATCTTCTGGTTGGTGGGAACTACAGCGGGACGACGAATGTGTCCGGCGCGGCGTCCGGGACGATCGACGTTGACGGGGCCATGACGGGCGGGGAAATCGATATCGGCGGGGCAGTGAGCGGGCCGGTGTCGATCGCCAGCATGTCTGCGGGGTTGGTTGACCTGCACGGAACAGTCAGCTCGGCGATCACCATCGAAGGAGTCATGAGCGGCGGAGAAGTCCAGGTCCGCGCCCCGTTGAGCGGAAGCGTGAACATCGACGACGACATGAGCGGCGGCATGCTCGATCTGTGGGACAGCGTGGGTGGCGACGTCGACGTGGCGGGGCAGTTTGACGGCACCATTGCGATCGCCGGGTCACTAAGTTCCTCGGGGCACATCTTGTTCGGCGAGTTGATGAATGGGACGCTCACCATTGCCACGTCGACGGTGAAGTACTCGCTAATCCACATGGAGGGCGGTTTCGATGACGAAGGCGTCATCACCATCAACGGGTCCGAAGGGAACTACGACGCCGTCGGGAACATTCACGTCGGTCCGATCAGCTATCTGTGTGGGGAACCGTGCGAAATGCCGCCGGTCACATACGATGGATGCCTCCAAGTTCTGGATAACGGGGCGGGAGGTTACGGAGACCTTCGCGGCGACGTTACTGTAGTCGGGTGCCATAGGTCGAACGATGACCTGGGCATAACCATCCAGGGCAACGATGTATTCGGTAGCATTACGATCATACAGACGGACTGTGCCAACCAGGTCACGTGGTCGAGCTGCCCGCCGTAGGGCGCGACACGAAGCGCTCGTTCGGAGCATTGCGTCCGCGCGAACTGAAGTTCGCGGCTCGGAGTTCGGGAGTTCGGGGGACATACACTTTATCTCCGGCATTTGTGTTGGGTCTTGGGTCGAGGGCCGGGTTTGCTGGGGGGTGAGGTTTCGGCCGATTCGGGATTCGATCGGATGCACGCGGTCCCCGTCCCCGCAGGGGCGACCGCTGGGTGTGGGACATTAGACCGATCGCGGGACTTTGAAGTACAGCCGCTTACCCCGGATGATTCTGCCGTCGAACCGTTCGAAGGAGACGATGAACATCACTTCCTGACCGAGGACGTCGAGATCACCCCAATTGAGCCGCAACTGGTATCCCCAGCCGGCGCGTTGTTTCTTGCGGAAGCCGTACTCGTAGGCGTGCTCGGTATCGAACGACCAGTGTTTCACGTGTTCGGGGCGTTCTCCGTCGTCGCCGGCGCGATCGATAAGGTACATGTCGACAACAAGAGTCCCGTCGCCGAACACGCCGAGCGAGCCGGATGCTCCGGTCACGTAGGTGGTGATTTTAATTCCACCCGGCACGTCGCGGGGGGGGTCGTCGAAGTTCAGCCATGGGCTCCGCTTATCAATGAAGCACGAGACGCGCGTGATGTCCTTCTTGAAACGCCCGTCGAGGCGAAAGCCCGACGGAGTGGTCGCGCACCCGGTTGTGGTGAGCACCGTCAGTGCGATGCTCGCGAAAAGCCATGATGCTAGGCGCTGGGTGGGCCATCTGTTCAGAAGCGCGGGAGGCGAATGGCGTACGGATTCGGGTCCCCCACGGCGGAAGCCATGGGCCACCCGCCATGTTGTGGCGGTGTTGTGAGACATTCTGTCGCCGATCACTGTTCGGACCCGCCGCTCGCCAGGCGCGGACGGTGGGTCTTTGACGGCGGTGTTGCCTCGCTGATCCTCGGGGCCGCGGTGGGACGCGGAGGCCCGTAGGTACGGGGCATGGGTCCGTAAATGGAGCGGTCGCGCTGTTGCGGTCTCACTTTCTTGGGCTCGGTGTCCCGAATGGGTCCGAAGTAGTCCGCATCGGGCGTGATGCGCAGCCCCTGCATGAGCGGGCTCCGCTTGATGCGTTCGGGGAATCGCCCGGTGCGCTCGATTTCCTGCTGCGAGATGTAGTGCAGGTCGTTCTCGGTCCTCAGCACGTTGACGGTGAGCACGATGAGCAACTCGGTCTTGGTCGAGATGGTCGACTTGCTCTTGAACAGCTCGCCGAGGTACGGAATGTCGCCCAACAGCGGGACCTTGGTGTTCGATTCATCGACGTTCTCGGTGATGAGACCGCCGAGGATGACGGTCTCGCCGTCCTTGACCGTGACGGTCGTTTCGGCGGATCGCTCGGAGAACACGGTGGCGTTCAGCCCTTCCGCGATCTGGAGCGATTGGTTGCTGATCTGCGAAATCTCCGGGTTGATCTCGAGGTTGACGTAACCGTCGGGATTGATGTGCGGCGTCACGGTGAGAATGATGCCGACATCCTCGTAGTTGATCGTGGTGGTGCTCTGCCCGCCGACGGCGGTGCTGCCCTCGACGATGGGCACCCGGTCGCCGATGGTGATCTTGCCTTCCGCGTTGTTCTGCACCAGGAGCGTCGGGCGGGAGAGGATCTCCAACTGACTCTCGGACTCCAGGGCGCGGAACAGGAAGCTGAAGTCCTCGCCGGAGACGGTCAGCGACAGGCCCCCGAAACCGGTGCCCGCGGCGCCGATGTCGGTGCCGGCCACGATGTCGAAGTTCGACCCCTGAATCGTCCCATTGTTCCCGATGAACGCGTGTTCGGAGAAGTTGAGGTCCTGAGCGGCGAACTCGACACCGATTTCGAGCCGTTCGTTCATGGAAACCTCGGCGATAAGCACGGAGATCATGACCTGCGGCTCGGGTCGGTCCATGCGGTGGATCAGGCTCATGAAGGAGTCGTAGTTCCGAGGGCTGGCGCCCACCAGAAGGGTGTTGCTGTCCTCGTCGCTGACCACGTTCACCTGACGCTCGGCCCGGCGGCGGATGCTCATCTCGTCATCGAGGTCACTGAGCAGCCCGTTCTCGGCTTCGTTGAACTGCTGCACGACGTCGGCGATGGCGGAAGACGTCATGAAGCGTGGCTCGTAGACCTCGTGCACGCGTTCATCGATGTCCCGCGAATCCAGCTCGTGAATGAGATCCTCGGCCATGTGCAGGTCGACCGCGTTGCCGGCCGCGATGACGGAATTCGTGCGGCGATCGGACGTAAACCGCAGGGCGATCCGCGAGCTGACGCCCTCGCCGCCGCCGACCGTGACAGACGGCGCGCCACCCGCACCGCCGAAGACGATCTGTTGCTCGAGGGTGTCCCCGGCCTGCTGATCGGTGCCGAAGATATCGTTGAGCCTTTCGACCATCTCGTCGGCGTCGGCGTTGGCCAGCGGAATGATGCTGATCTCGGCGGTGACCGGGCTGATGCGGTCGAAGTCCAGAATCATGGCTTCGAGCATGTCGATGCTCTGGGTCGGCGCCATGACCATCAGCGAGTTGGTCCGCGGGTCGGGCGTGATGGTGATGTCCTGGCGGACGAGCTTTCGGACCGCTTCGGTGCCGTCATCCAGTTTTTGAATGAACGAGACGATCACCGCGGACTCCTGGTCTGCGCCTTGGCCTTCGCCGGCGAAGAGCGTGTCGCGAAAAGCCTCGGAGAAGTCCTCGGCCAGCGCCTGATTGAGGCGAACGACCTTCATCATCATCTCGACGGCCGGCTTTGCGGTATCGAGCTTTTCGATGATGGCGCTGATGTTGTCCATCTCGGAGCTGGACGCCCAGACGACGATGGAGTTGCTACGCGGGTCGGGCTGGACGGCGATCGCATCGGCGCGTCCGCTGCCGCCCTCGGCCTGCTGCTGGAAGAGCTGGTCGAGCGTCTCGGATACTTGGTCGACCTTGGCGTTCCTCAGCGGGAAGATCTCGAACTGCTTGGCGATGTTGGACGGTCGATCGAGCATGTCCAAGAGCCCCTTGATCAGCGCGTGGTCGTCGCGGGAGGCGCTGGCGATCAGGCTGTTGGAGGCTTCGTCCGGTTGGATGTTGATCGGCGTGGCCGTGTCGTCGCGACCTTCGGCCCGTTTTTCGAAGAGGTCCTGCATCTTGGTGGCCAGTTTGACGGTCGACCCGTGCTCAAGCGGATAGACCTCGAAGATAGACGTCGGCGGACCGGCGGGCTTGTCGAGCTGGACGATGAGGTTCTGGCAGCGGCTCATGGCGTCGGGCGCGCCGGACAGGATCAGCGTGTTGCTGCGCTCGTCGGCGAGGAGGGTCGGCTTGCGGAACAGGTCGGGCTCGGGCGACTCGGACTCCCGCTCGTCGAACAGCGTCTTGAGCATCTCGGCGAGCTTAACGGCGTCGGCGAACTCGATGTGGATGATCTTGGTATCGTCGCTCAGCAGAGGGCTCAGCTCGCCGTCCATGCGTTCGATCAGCGTCTGGACAATTGAAAAGTTGGTTTTTGAGGCGCTGACGATGACGGCGTTGATGCGCGGATCGGCGATGATGGCCACCTTGTTGCGCTCCTCGACGATGGCGTTCTCGATGCCGGTCATGGGGCTGTACAGACCCTGATCGAACAGCTCCTTGATCTTGTCGGCCACGTCGGACGCCTCGGCGCTTTCCAGGATGAACAGCCGCACCATGCCCTCGGTGATCGGTTCGACGTCGATGGCGTTGATGATGCGCATCATCTCGTCGTAATTCTCGCGACTGGAGGCGACAAGCATGGTGTTGGTGGCGGTGTCGACGGCCAGGGCGACGCGGTCCGACGGGTTGGGCTCCTGCCCGCTGGCGAGACGCTGCTCCATGCGCTGCTCGAACAACTGGGACAGCATGTCGGAGGTCTGCGAGGCGTCGTTGTTCTTCATGACGATGAGGCGGATCTCGGCGATGGGTGAGAGCGGCTGCGATTCGAGCCTGGCGACGAGGTCGGATATCTCCTTGAAGTCCTCCGGGCTGGAGGCGATGACCATCGAGTTGCTGCGCTGGTCGGCGACGATGACCGGGGAATCCTCGGGTATCTCCCCGCCGGTGCGTAGGCTGGCTTTGCGCTGCCAGAGGTCGTCGATCTTGGCGGCGAGGTCCGCGGCGCTGGTGTTGTCGCAGTTGAGGATGCGGATGTTGTCGATGAACCGGTCGGCGGCGCCGTTGAGTTCCGTGGTGATGCGCTCGATCTCGGCGTAATTCTCATCGGACGCGGAGACGATGATCGCGTTGCTGCGGATGTCGACGGCGAGATATATCTCCTCGCGGGCGACCGCCAGCTTGCCCGCCTCGGTCTCGTTGAGCAATTCGATGCGCTTGGCGAAGAGCTCCTCGATGATCCCCTTGACGCGGGAGGCATCCACGTTCTCACCGAGGAACAGCAGCCGCAGCGGGAACTTCACCGAGCTGACCGGCAGGCCGAGCTGTTCGACGACGAGCTCGGCCACCGCGATCTGCTCGGGGCGACCGGAGACGATCAGCGTGTTGGTGCGGTTGTCGGCCGCGAGCCCGATGTTGTAGACCAACGCCTCGCCGAACGCGCTTTCGGGGACGGCTTCGGTCTTGGCACCGCCGGGGGCGCGCTCGGGGAGTTTCTTGCCCTCGTCGAACATGGTCTTGAGCATCTCGAGCACCGAATCGGCGTCGGCGAATTTGAGCGGGAAGATCTTGAGGTTCATCGCGTGGCCGACGGGGAAACCGTCGAGCAGTGCGATGATCGCGCCGAGCGGCTCGATGTTCTTTTCCACCGTGGCGACGATGAGGGTGTTGGTGCCCTTGTCGGAGATGATGCGCAGCGGTTTGTCGAGATCGAGCGGTTCCAACTCGGTGTGCGAACCGTCGGTCTCGCGCTTGATGATGCTCAACCGGCGGATCGTCTCCTGGACGTCGGCTTGGCCTTGGCTGGAGGACAGCATGTCGGTCAGCACGTCCGCAAGGTCGTCGGCCACCGCGCTGAGCAGCGGGAACATAACCAGCTTGACCTGGCTGAAGTCGCCGGTCGGCTCGACGTCGATCTGTGCGATCAACCGCTCGATCTGGTCGCGAATGGTCGGCGGACCGAACACCATGATGCTGTTGTCGGCGTCGTTGACGTCGATGTCGATCTTCTCGGTCTCACCGGCGTTCTGCTTGGCTTGCAGTCGTTCGATGATCGGCTTGAGTTGCTCGGATACCTCGCCCGCCTTGCGGTACTTGATGATGAACTTCATGGTCTCGAACTCGGGCAGGCTGCGCTCGACTTCGTCGATGGTCCTGGCTAATTCCACCATGCGATCGATGCGGGCGGGCGGGGCGGAGATGAGCAGCACGCTCGACGAGATGGCCATGATGTCGACACGTTGATCGGGCATGTCTTGCATGTTGGGCCAAATCTGCTCGGCGATGTTCTGGAGTTTTTCGGCCACTTCATCGGCGCTGGTGTTGTCGAGTTTGACGATTTGCTGGTCCTTGTCGGGCGGCGCCTTGTCCAGCCGGTCGATGAAGTTCTCGAGAATGTCGAGGTCGTTCTGATTCCCGATGATGACGATCTCGCCGTTGGCCAGCGTCTCGATGGAGACGTCGCTGCCGCTGAGCTTGATCTCGAGGGGCTCGGCATCGCCCGCCGCCGCTTGCTCCGCCTGGGCTTCGAAGGCGCGCAGCATGGCTTCCGCTTCCGCGCGGGTCGTTGCCGGCGCGTCAGGATCGTCGCCCTGCGTCTGCTGGGCGTCGGCGATCCCGCGTGCGAAGAACAGGCTTGCGCCCATGACCGCGAACACCACTCCATACTTGATTCGACCCGGCATATTCCACCTCATCATTGGAAAGGTGCTGTACATTCGCTTCTTCGCTCCACAATCGGAGAACGAACGGACATCCGTGCCCGCGCGCTCGCTTCTTTCCATCGGGAGTCCCCGTCTCCGGATGAGGCGGAGTACCCGTCGCAATTGTCTCTAGATCAGCGGCCGCGCTTCGCCCCACCGCGCGTCTTGGGCGATGCGCGCTTGTTCGAGCCGCGCCGCGCGGGCGGGCGTCGCTTCGACGAACCGCCGCGCCTCTTGGCGCTGGAACTTCGACCCTTGCTACCGCTTCCGCTCGTATTCTCGCCAATAAGCTGGTCAAGTAAACGCCTAAGTTCCTCGGGCGAGATATTCTTCGTGCGGATGGTACGCATCATCGTGCCGCCGGTCGGACCCATCTGCTCCATCGTCTGAACCAGTCGCTTGACGTCGGTGAACAGTATCTCTGATCCGGCGACGATGAGGCTGTTGGTGCGTGTGTCGGCGCTGACGATCACGGTGCCGGGTTCGATGCCCCAGCGCTCCGATTTGATGCGTTCGCCCTCGTTGATCGTCGTCTCGACCATCTCCGCGAGGTCTGTGACTTTTACGCCTTGAGCCACCGGAACGATGGTGAACGTCGTGTCCTGACCGGTCTCTGTGTCCAGCTTCCCGATGAGCGATTCGATCTGCCCGAAATCGCTGGCGCTGGCACGAACGATGAGCGAATTGCTCGCTTCGTCGGCGGCGATGACCGGGGGCATGGCGCTCTGGGAGTTCCTGCCGCCGCGACCGCGCTGCTGGTCGACGAACATCTGCGAGAGAATCGGCTCGATCTGCGAGGCCCGGCCGTGAGCGACCTGGATGATCTTCGGTGCGTTGCCGGCGCCTTCGATTTCGACGTCGAGTTCGGCGATGGTGGCCTTGAGCTGCTCAACCTCCGCACGATCGCCCGAGATGATGATCGTGTTGTTCTGCGTGTTGGCGCTGATGCGGACGTCTCCGCGTAGCTCGCCGCCGCCGCCTCGGCCACCCCGGCCTCCGGTGGCGGGCTTGGCCAGGTAGTTCTCCAAGACGAGCTTCAAGGCTTCGGCGTCGGTGTGCTGCAAGGCGATGACTTCGATCTCGCTCGATTCGGTCTTGGGCACGTCGATCTCGCGGATGACCTGCTCGACCAGGGCGTACGCCTTGGGACCGCACACCGCGACGATCGCGTTGGCTCGTTCGTCGGCCACGGCGGTGAAGACGTCCATCTCACGCCTGGGCAGTTGCTGGGCGAGTGCGCGGACCATCTCCATCAGCTTGCCGTGGACGTCCGCAGCTTGTGCGTGCTGGAGCTTGAAGATGCGCGGCAAGACGTCCGTGGTGGTCTGGTCCATACTCTTGGCCAGCGCCTCGATCTCGGGGAACAGCTCCTCGGGCGCGGTGATGATGAGCTGGTCGCTGGCGTCGTCGCCGAGGATCTTGACGATGCCGCTGCCGCCGCCCCGGCCCCTGCCTCCGGTCGAGAAGACCTGCTGCAGGGCGGTGGCGACCTCGGTGGGCTTGGCCTGGGCGAGCTTGATGACCTTCGGCTTGGAGAGATCGCCCGCTTTCGAGTCGATCTGTTTGATCCGCGCGAGGATGTCCGCCCGCTGATTGGCCGGCGCCGTGTAGAAGAGCGTGTTGGACGCCGCGTCGCCGACGAACTTGATTTTGCCGCCCGCCGCCGCGTTGCCACGGCCGCGCGGCTGTCCCGAGCCGAAGACGCTGCTCATGGTCGTCGCGATATCGGCGGCGACCGCGCTCTCGAGGGTGTAGGTCTGCACGGCGTACTCGTCGTCCATCTCGCGATCGAGTTCGCTGATCAGGGACTCGATCCGCTCGAAGTCGGGCTCGAAAGCGCTGACGAACACGGTGTTCGTTCGCGCGTCGGCCGTCGCGGTTACCGGGTTGACGCTGGTGGGATTGTATCCCGGGGTTTGAGCGGCATTGCCTCTTCCGCTGCCACGACGACCAGCACCGCCGCCACCTCCACCGTAGATGGCGTTGATGCGCTCAACGACCTCGGAGGCGTCGCCGTGCTTGATCTTGTAGGTGCGGGTGACGACGGTCGGCACGTCCTGGGCTTCGAGCTTCTCGATGAAATCGGCGATCAGATCGAGCGCGGCCTCGGGCGCCTTGACCAGCAACGTGTTGGCCGGCGGATAGCTGGTGATGGTGATGTCGGCGGCCGCGTCGATGGCGCCGCCGTCGGCGCCGCTCATGTTGAGGAGCGCGTCTTCGATCTGCTGCAGCGCCGCGGCCTGCGCGCCGCCGCCCTTGCCGCGCTGACCGGCGGGCTGGCGGCGATTCTGCTGCGGCTTGCTCACGCCCAGCAGCAGTTTCAACTGCTCCTCAACCTCGGCGGCGACGAGCTTCTTGAGGGTGAAGATCCTGAAGTTGTCCGAGACCTCGCCGGGACGATCGATGGTGGCGAGAAGCTGCACGATGATCGGGAAATCTTCCGTTGCGGCGCGCACGATCAGAGAACGCGTCTGCGGATCGGGCGTCACGCGAATCTCGGTAGTGCCGGTCTTCTTGTCCTTCTCCTCGCCCTGCGGAGGTTGACCGTCCTTGCCGGGTTGCCCCTGACCGGTTTGGCCGCCCTGTCCGCGCAACTGCTGCTGCATCTGCTGCATGCGCTGCTGCATCTGCTGGAGTCGCTGCTGCTGCGCGGCTTGATTGCCGCCGCGCTGGGGCGCCCTGGCGCGCGCCGCGTTGAACATGCTCTCGAGGATGTTCGCGGCGACGTTGACGTTGCGATAGCGGATGCGGTAGACGCGGATGTCGGGCTTGCTGCCCATTTCTTCGATTTCATCCTTGATGTCCTCGAGCGCGTCCTTCACCTCGTCGACGGCGCGCGGCGGTCCTTTGATCACGATCACGCCCTGGCGATCGTCAAAGTACACCTCGACCTGTTCGGCGGGCGCCTCCTCCGCCGCGTCGCTCCCGGAGCTCTCGTCGCCGTCAGCGGCCGCGAGGCTTGCGATGATCTCGCCGGCGGCTCTCTCGCGTTCGGCGTCTTCGTCGTCTTCGCCGTCTTTGGGTGCGGTTTGACCGAGCACCGAAGCAGCGGCTGCCTCGATCAACGATGCCGGCAACACGCACGGTCGATACGCCTTGAGTTCCTCGATAACCGGCACGTCCTCACCGAGTTGCTCGAGCTTGATGTCGAGATGGGGGTTGGTCTCCAACAGCTTGCGAGCGACGTTGCTGGCACTGTCACCCCGGATGGTCTCGTACACGATGGCGTACGACTTCGGCCGGCGGGACGCCTTGTCCACGTATTTCTTGATGAGTTCAATGACCTCGGCGTTGTGCTCCGGCAGACATTTGATGACCAGATTGTCGGTGCCCGAGATGTAGTCGACGTCGGGGCGATCGCCGTGCGTCCACACCGCCTCGAAGACGCTTTCCAGAGTCATCGAGCCCTCGTAGGCATCGGTGTTTTCGAGTTCGTAAATCAGATACGGGACGATGTCGGTGGTTTCCATGGCCGGCGCTTCGCCGTCCTTGCCGTCGTAGAGCTCCACGACCCTGTCGACCTCGAACAGCTTCATCGGAGTCGCGCGGACCAGGATCTTTCTGTTCCAGTAGTCCGTCGTAAGCGTGATCTCGCCACCTTTACGAACGCCGCCGAGCGGCTCGAAACCGAAATCCGCTTCCACACCCGCTCCGCGTTTCGGCGCCATGGACGGGCTGGCGGTGTCGCACAGATCCATGATGGTGTCGGCGAGCTGCTCCACGTCGGCGTTGACGATCGTGTAGATCTTCAACTCCGTACCCATCGTGGCCGTCGTGTCGAGATGGCGAACCCAGCCCTCCACCTCGTCAACGGCTTCGGGAATGCCGCTGAGGATCACCGCGGAGCCGCCGGGCGCGGCAATGATGCTCACGTCGTCGGTCACGATGGACGCGCCTGCGCCGGGCTTCTTATCACCGCCACCTGTCTTGCGCAGCCGCGGGCGTTTGGGCTTGGGAGACGTTCGCTCGCCGCTGAGCATGGCCGAAATCGCGGCCACCATCTCATCCGGCGTGGTGCGGCTGAGCGTGAGCGTCCGCATGACACGATCGTCCTCGACCGAGGGCCGATCGAGTTCAGCGATCAACACTCTCGCCTCAGCCACGATGGTCGCGGGGGCGGAGATGACGATGCGCTCGCCGTTCACGTCGGCGGTGAGGTTGATGCCGGTCTGCGTCATCGCGGCGCGGCGTTTTTTGGGATCGTCCTGTTCGCCGATGATCTCTCCGGTGGAGACCAATTCGTTCATGCGGTGCTGCAGAATCGGCTGCAGCAACTCCGCGACGGCGGACGCGTCGGCGTGTTCCAGCGCGACGAACTCGACGAGCATGCGCTCGGGCGCCTCGCCTTCGAGCAGCATGTTGATCGTCTCTTCGATTTCCTCGAAGCGGTCGGCCGGCGCGCTGACCAGGATCCGCCGCGTCGAGGTTTGGGCGACGATGCGCACACCGTCGAACGCCGAAGTGACGACACCGGGTTTCTTCGGCTTGGGAACGGAACGGCTGGCCAGGAGCGTCTCGAGAAGATTCACCACCACCTGAACATCGTGCCCGGCGGGGACGAGGTAGACACGCATTTCGTTGTCGCCCGGACCGGGGACATCGAGCTTGCCGATCAGCTCGGCGATTTCGTCGAGATCCTCCGAGAGACCGCTCGCCAACAGCGTCTCACCGAACACCGCGAGCACGACGCCTTCATCAGCGACCGGACCCACGGGCTTGCCCGGCCGGCGTGGTTTGCTCGTGTGGCCTATGACGCCCGTTTCGATGACCGCCTTGAGTTCGGTCGGGTCGGCGAACTCGATGGTGAACATCCGCTGCTCGCGCTCCGGTGCGGCGCGATCGATATCCGCGACGATGGACTCGATCTGCTTGATCTCAGCCGCCGTCGCGCCGGAAACGAGGATCGCGTTGCCCGCCGCGGCAAGCTTGGGCATGCTGACGGCAGCCTTTCCGGGCCGTGGACCGGAGAAGAGCTTGGTCAGAGTCTGTATCACCTCCTCGGGCGTCGAATACTCGATGGGAATCGACACGTGCGTCGGCAGCTCGCCGGCCTGCTCGTCCATGCTCTGAATCAGTGGAAGGTACTTGCCCGACCATTCCTCGTCCGTGCAGACGACGTAGAGCGTTCTCGCGGCGTCGTCCGCGTGCATGTGCTTCGACGTCGCGGGCCGGTTCCGGTTCTTTCCACGCCCCCTGCCCGCTGCAACTTGCCCGCCGCCCTCCTGGCTTTCCAGAAGCGTGATGATCTCCATGACGCTCGACGGAAAAGCATCCTGGAATCGGTAGGAGCGCAGGCTCGGT
>JAJDDR010000424.1 GCA_029260255.1 Phycisphaerae bacterium | reverse complement strand
CGATTTCGACGCGCTCTTCATGCTCGATCTCGGTAATCGCAAGCTCCACTGTTTTGTGCCCACGCGCGACCGGAGCGGAAACGTCGAGGCGAAGGGCACGCGTGACCTCGAGCAGGATTTCGGACGATAGCCCGTCGGATTTCTCGCCCAGCGAGAGAAAGGGACCACACCATGCACGCAAAAGATTTGACCATCGGCGTTCTGAGTACCACGGCCGTCGTCCTGCTCGTCGGATTGATCCTTCTGCACGCCCAGCCCGAACCGGCCTATGCTTCGGGGATGGGTGACCGTGGCGGCGACTACATCATGGTCTCCGGCGCGATGTGGGAGCAGCAGGAACTCCTCTACGTCTTCAACACGGCGAAGAACAAGATGATGGTCTACTGGTACGACCAGCAGAAAGCCCGCATCCAAGCACACGGTCCGGCCGACCTCACCGAGGCGTTCTCCGGGCGACGGGCGCCCGCGCCGAAGCAACGAGGCAACCGGAACCGACGTCCGTAGGCACTTCGGTGGAACCGGTCTCCATCGGGAGAGGCGGGCGCTGGCAGCTTGTTCACTTTCGAGGTTTCGCCGCCGCGTGTGCCGCGTGCGGCTCGGCGGACCCGCGGGGCTCAAATCCGAAAAGTCGCTCGGCGGGAGCCCCCCCACCGGCCAATGCAACATAACATATATTATCGGACGTTACGATGGGGTGATTGGAAGGGGGATCACGGTGGCGTCGCCAAGGCATCTAAAGCTTTGTCATATAAGGAGATACACGTTTTGGCATCACATCGGTCTCGCAGATGCGTCGCGACGCGGCCGGAACATCCGCGTGAGGCACCCGCTTCCAGGATCGTCCCCAGCCGCTGCTCCAGGTCGTCCTCACTTTTGTAGAGACAGGCGGATCGTTCGGTCTCGGGGATCAGTTCCGGGTAACTCAGCCGGTCGGGCAACAGGGGATGGCATCCCGCGGCTATGGCTTCGGCAACGGCGAGACCGAAGTTCTCCTGAATCGCGGTGCTGACGACGATGTCGCAAGACGCGAGTCGCCGCCAGTAATCGTCGCGGTTTTCCAGGTACCCGCTGTGTACGATTCGGCGCTCCAGCTTGGCCCACGCCTCTCCGAACGCTTCCGGCGCCCTTCGGAACGACTCTCCGAGCAGAACAAGATTGAAGTCAAAGCCGCGGTCGTCCAATCGGAACAACGTGCGAAAAAACGCCTCGGGGTTCTTGTCGTACTCCCAGCGATGACACCACAGAATCACGGGCGTCTCGGCGGCGCTTGAGTTCGAGCGGCGTACCGTCGTCGGGTCGGGGAACTCCACGAGTGGCCAGGCAACGGTGCTTCGGCTTTCGATGGCGGAGCGCGCATCTTGCGGAACGTGGTCGGGCATTTGGCGCAGGAGTTCGTCCACCGCAGCCAGAAAGGCGTCGCGGTGGGCGGCCGAGTTGAACCACACTTCGTCCGACGCGAGGCAACTCGTGATGTTGGTGAACCCGAACTGATAGTCACGGCGGTCGTGCTCGGATAGCGGGTAGGTCAACTGGTTTTCGTGGAAGTAGCAGAGAACGGGCACGTTCCGCAGGGTTCGCGGCAACAGCGATCGCAACTCGGCGACGCTGAGCATGTCGCTGGTGAAGATGAGGTCGACGTCCCCTACCGGATCCCGGCGGATCCGCTCGGCGAACCACACGGCCGCGCCGCGCATGCGCCACTTCCACTTGCGCGCCGGTAGCGACATCAGCCGAAAATCATGCCGGCTGTGGCGAATCAGCACGTCCAGGAACGCTCGGTGCGAGCCTCCGTAGTACGGTTCGAGCGTGAGGATTTTCAGCCGTCGCCCCATCGTCGCATCCCTTCATCGTCCTCTTTCACCCCCCTACCGCCCTTCTCGCGCGGGCGTCCTGAACCAATGGCACGGCGGCCAGCACAAGCAGCAACGCGTTCCGCCCGCCGCGCGTCATTTCGTAGAGATCTCGCCGCCTGGGCAGCACCAGCGATGCCAATCGTAGCTGGTTCACGTGGTGGTACAACGGTCCCGGTTTGAGTCCGGTCGTCTGTTGAAGCTGGCGATAGGTCGCCGGACCTTCGAGCAACTTTGCAAGCACGGCCAGGCGCATGGGATGCCCGAGGGCCGCGCACACCTCGGCGGCCGCTGTTATTCGTTTCTTCCCGCCGAGGGTTCGCAGTTTCCCCACGCCTCCCGCGTCCTGCCTGCCCCCCCCACCGCTTGGTCTGGACCGGTCCACCAGAACCTGGGCAACGTCCCAACCGTTGCCGAATCCCTCGACCACGGCCGCCGCCACGGCGAATCCGCCGCCCTTCCCGCCCGGTCGGACTCTCGCAAAGCACGCGGCCGGCATCTTCACTGGTGTGGTACGGACCTTCTTCGGCGAGGTGTCTTTGCCGCTCTCTCTGGTCGGACGTTTGGCGGTCTTGCGTTCCCCAGTTGTTGCCGCCCTTCTCGCTCGTTTGTCTTTCACGGTGAATCAACTCCTTCGCGTATCAAGCCGGGACGGCGCCGGACACGTGCCACGCGCCGTCGGTTCATGGTATTAGTATAACAGGATACTGGAATACTAGTACACCGCAAGGTTAAGAGAGCGTTGATTGAGTGCGGGCATCTCTGGTGGCGTCATGGAGAAAGTCGCACCCATTTCACTCCGATGGCGCGCAACCCGTGGCATGTTGGGGGCATGGATGTGGTTGTTTTTAACCCAATCGGATTGATGACGCTTTCCTGAACCGAGCCGCGACCGTCAGGGAGCGGTTTCTCCGCGTTCATTCAAGAAGTCGATCAGGTGTTGCGTGGCGTATTGTGCTCGTTCGTCCTCCGGTCCAACTTGGTCGATCAAGCCGGCGCGCGACTCGATGAGGAGCCGCCTGGCCTCGGCAACGCGATTCAGCTTGTTGAGCGTTTCGCCAAGATAGAAGTTGGTCAGGTGAACGTGCCAGTAGTCCTTACCATGTTGTTTCGTCAAGTAGTCGGCAAAGCGTCTGTATGCCGAAGCGCACTCTTCGTACTTTCCAAGGGACCACAGCAACATGGCGTGGTTATTGAGCGTACTCGCGAAGTCCGCGTGATCCTCTCCAACAGAGACTCGGAAGATCGCCAGCGCACGGCGATATTCGACATCCGCCTCAACGAGTTTTTTCTGGTCATGAAGGAGCGAGGCCAGGTTGTTCACGACCCGCCCGACTCGCGGGTGGTTCTCGCCGATCGCCTTGGAGAGCGCTTTGATGGCTGCCCGATAGCGCTTTTGGGCACCGGCATGGTCACCCTTGGCGTTCAGGACGACGGCAAGATTGCTCTCGACGATTCCGACGTATGGGTGGGTCTCGTCGACGAGACGTCGAAACAGCGCGAGCGACTCAGTGTAGAGGCGCTCGGCCTCTGCGATTTTCCCCTCGGTTCTGGCGATGCCTCCGAGATCATTGAGGATGCCCGCGGTCATCTCGTTGTCGTCGCCGGTTGCTTTGCGGTGAATCTGTAAGGCCTGCGTGTACAACTCTGCGGCGCGTTCGTACTCCTTGGATTCCTTCAAGGTCCAGGCAAGGTCTCTGAGAATCTCGACAGTTTTCGGATCGTCGGGGCCCGTCAGATTCGTTTGAATCGCGAGCGCTTGTCGCAGCAGGTTCTCCGCGGTTTCGTACGCGGCCGTTCGGTGAACGGTGTTGGTCGCGAACATCCTCAGCCCCTCAGCCACCAGCGCGTGTTGCTCGCCGTAGACCGACCGATTCAGCGCGAGTGCTGTTTGGAGCTGAACCGCTGCTTCGTCGTAGCGGGCCAGGCTGTCGTATGTCTTTCCGAGCGTCATCCGAACGGCGGCTTCGACACGCGGCTGATCCGGAAATGTGCCGTCGATCCGCTCGGCCGCCCGATCCAGGATTTCGACGAGACTCGTCTCTCGCCCGCCCGTGGCACTGAAAGGGTCGGCGGAGGAAAGTACGTCGGTGAAGAATTCGTTGACCGCATTGGATTTGATCGCCTCATTCTGCGCCCGTACCAGGCCGAGGCTTGTTCCCGCGATCCCCAGCAGCAGTAGCAAAACGGCGACGGCACCTCCACCGACGAGCCCCTTATGACGCCGGGTGAATTTGCGAAGATGATAAACCGCGCTTGCGGGGCGGGCGAGAATCGGCTCATCGCGCAGGTAGCGGTCGATGTCGTCCGCCATGGCTGCGGCAGAGTGATATCGGCGTGTCTCGTCTTTCTCCAGTGCCTTTCCGATGATGACGCGGACGTCGTCTCGTGACTCGATAGCTGACGGCTGCGGCCATGTCGGCTCTGCTTCCGTTATGATGCGTGCTGCCTCCGGGATTGATTTTCCCTCCAGATCATATGGCAATTCCCCGGTTACGAGTTCATGTCCGACGACGCCGAGGGTGTAGATGTCGGAGCGGGCATCAACTCTGCAAGGATTGTCCGAAACTTGCTCGGGGCTCATGTACGCGAGCGTGCCCACGAGCTGCCCGGCGGCGGTGAGCAGCATGGTCATTCGGCCGTCGGAATCGGTTGCGCGGGCCACGCCGAAGTCGAGTATCTTTGGCTGAGCGCTTTCGGTTACGAGGATGTTCCCCGGCTTCAAATCGCGGTGGATCACACCGTTTTGGTGCGCATGGTGAACGGCGGTGCAAATCCGGGACAACAAGTCCATTCGTTCCCGGGTGCTCAGGCGATGACATCGCGCAAACTCCAGCAGCGGCAAGCCCTCGACCAATTCCATGGCGAGAAACGGCTGGCGGCCTCGCTCGCCGCCGGCGTCACCCGCTTCGAAGATCTGCGCGATGCCGGGGTTTTGCAGGCGCCCCAAGACCTCGCCCTCAAAGCGAAATCGTTGCACCATCGAGTCGGACATCAGATCCGGTCGGATGAGTTTGAGTGCCACGACGCGGTCGGGATGAGACTGTCGCGCTCTGTAGACGGTTCCCATGCCGCCTCGCCCAATGACATCGAGCACCTTGTATTGTCCGATCTGCGACGGAACTGATTCGATGGTAGAGGCGGCGTGTTCAATGACATCGGCTGCGTCGCGCCCAAGCGCGGGCGTATGCAGAATGTCCCGGTTCTCGTCCGCCTCGAGCAGCTTCAGCACGTTGGCCCGCATTTCGGAATCGTCTTGGCAGTGTTCAGACAGGAACGTCTCTCGTTCGGCGGCCGGCAAATCGACGGCGGCGAGAAACAGCTCCGCGAGTCTGGCGTGGCGATCGGGTGTCATGGCGCGGTCTCGTCCAACTGTTGCGCCAGCCATGCACGGGCGAATCGCCAGTCTCCCTTGACGGTTCCGGGCGACACGCCCAGGACTTGGGCGGCCTGCTCGACGCTCAGACCGCCGAAGAACCGAAGCTCAACGACTCGTGCCTGGCGCTCGCTCTTTTCGGCCAGTCGAATCAGCGCGTCATCGAGGGCGACGATGTCGACGTCGGAGCCCCGCGGTAAGTCGTCGACATCGGACAGTGTGACGCGCCGCCCCACGCCTCGCTTGACGGCTCCGTGCTTCCGCGCGTGATCGATGAGGACGCGTCGTATGGCCTGCGCCGCCACGGCGAAGAAGTGAGCGCGTCCTTTCCAGTTCGCATCTTGCTGGCCGACGAGCTTTACGTAGGCCTCGTGTACGAGCGCGGTGGGCTGCAAGGTGTGGTCCGGTCGTTCAGCCGCGAGGCGAGCGGCGGCGAGGCTGCGAAGCTCCTCGTAGACGAGTGGCATCAGCTCTTCGACGGCCGAGGAACGGCCTTCACCGAGACGTTTGAGGCATCGCGTTACGTTTTCTGAAGTGCTCTGATCCATTGCTACGCCGTGGGTAGATACCCGAGGTCAATCGGTGCTCACTGCGCGATTATAGCGGTCTGAAGCTGAAAACGCCTGATGAACTAGAGCAAACTCCCCTTTGCGGACCACCGGGCGAACGAATCCGCATGTTGATTGTCCCTGCGCGGTCCCTTTTTCGCGGTATTGAGGGAAGCGATGTCGATCGGGCGAATTCGCGCCTGTTATCGGGCTCCTTGGGGGGTGGCCTATAGTTGGGGCAAGGTTTGGTGTCTATTCGGAGAATATGACTCATGGGAACGAGGCTGGACATGTGCATGACTGCGGGTGCGGGACATTGTCGGTGGGTGGTGTTGTGTTTTTTGGTTACTTTGGCGTGGACGGTTCGATCGGATGCCGGCGGCGTCGTGGGGTCCATCCCCGGCGACTGCGACAACAACGGTGTCGTGGATCTTACGGACTACGCGGGCTTCGTGTCGGCTGCCGAGGGTCCGGACTGCGGCGATTCGAGCGCGTGCCGGTGCTATGATCTCAATGGGGATCAGTGTGTGGATCTGGCGGATTTTGGCGCGTTGCAGGTCGCGTTCGGCACTGCGCAGGATACTTCCGGGCCTCCGCCGAGCAACATGTTCGTCTTGCAGCTCGCTGATTACCACGAGCGCTGCGCAATCGGCGACGGCGGTGACGGTGTCTGTCATGTTGGTGACCTGTGCTGCCAGACGCAGGCCGGTCCACCCGAAACGCCTTGCGAGGTTCTTCGCGATCTTTGGATTGAAGTTTGCGACGCGAACGCCGACGGGCGGCGCGATCGGAGTGGCAACTTGGATACGCTGGCGGAGTGGAACGATTTTCTGTGGGAGCCTGACGACGCGTGCAACCTCTTGGCGCGGGAACAGTATCCAATCGAGCCGACGGACAACCCATACGTGCGGCATTTCATTCCGATGTGCACGGACGGTTCAACGCCGCCCAAGGGAACGACCGTTTGCCCGGACGGCCAACCCATCATCCAGTGTACGGACGGCACGCGCCCGGTCTTTTACTACTACCCCGGCACGGTCGATCGGTGGATCATCAAAATCCAGGGCGGGGGGGTGTCCTGTTCCGCCGGTGCACTTTCGGATTGCTGGCTGGATGCGGAGCGGGACGACTTCTCGAGCGCTTGGTCCCGCAACGGTTCCACCAAGGGGTTCCAGGGTATTTTTGCTGCCGAGACGTCCGATCTCGCGGACTACCACCGCGTGGTCATCGACAAGTGCGTCGGCGACCGCAACCAGGGGTCCAGCACGATTCCGGTTCAGCAGTTTTTCGCCGACGACGGCACGCCCAAGGGTGAGGGGCCGGTCTACTTTCACGGATACCGCGAATCGCAGGCGCTGCTCGCCCACTTGGCCGTCTGGGACCAGAGCGACGCACTCACGCCCACCAGCCAAGTCGCCATCCTGACGCAATCGAACGGCTCGAACGGTGTGTATATGTACCTCGATCGGCTGGCTGAGTTCATCCGACACGATCCTTCCGATGGGCAACCGGGAATCGGGCTGACCGGCGCGGACGTCCGCGGGCTGGCGTCCGCCTTTGTTCGCGCGTCGGTGGAAGCGGAGAATCTTGTTAACGATCCTTCACAAGACGTCTTCGCCTGGAGCGACTACCCACCGGCGGACTTTGACGACCACATCGCGGCACCGCTGAGTGCTTCCGCCGACGGGCTGTGGTACTCGCCGCTCACATACTACGATGG